>JACCUE010000297.1 GCA_013812005.1 Thermoleophilaceae bacterium | reverse complement strand
CGGTAGCGGCCGGCGACCTCGGTTGGCGTAGCCATCAGTTCTTCTTCTCCAGGCCGGGCGGAGCTTCCGCGCCGCCACCGTTGCCGCCACCGCCGCCGTCGTCAGGGGGCAGGATCTCCTCCGGGATCGTCTCCTCCGGCACGGTCTCCTCCGGCACGGTCTCCTCCGGCACGGTCTCCTCGGGGATCGTCTCCTCGGGAATCGGCTCTTCGGGAATTGGCTCTTCGGGCACCGTCTCCTCGGGCTCGATGTCCGCGCATTCGCTCTCGGCCAGCTCGCCAAGGCGCACGAAGCTGGCCTTGACCGCGCTGCGAAGCTCCGCGTCCACGCTGTCGGGCAGACCGGCGACGATTTTCTGGACCGCGGGGATCGAGTTGCTGCCGATGTCTTTGCACGCGCCGACGTTGCCGTTGTCGACAGCGTCCTGGTAGCGGCGCTCGATCTCGTCCAGCCGGATCTCCAGCTGGGCGACGGCGTCGGCAGGCAGCGGATCGCCCTCGGGCTCCTCAGAGGGGGAGCCGCACCCTGCGAGGGCCAGAGCCGAGCAGGCGCCGAGGACGCCGAGCAGCTGTCGTGGGCGCCGTGTCACTGGCCGATGAAGAGCCGCTGTCCGAGGCTGCGTGGCAGGCCTGCGGCCTCGATCGCGTTCGCCGCCTGTTCGACCGGATACTCCGTGCGCCGCCACTCCGCGCTCCAGGATCCCGTGTCGAGCAGCAGCCACGCCGCCCGGGGGTCGCCGTCGCGTGGCTGGCCGACGCTGCCGGGGTTGAGCAGCCACTCGCCCTCCGAGATGTCGCACCCGCCACCGTCGGCCATCGCCGCGCCGTCGACCTCGCCGTCGGCGCGGGTGAAGCGCAGCGCCACGTGGGTGTGCCCGATGGCGGCCACGCGGGCGTCCATCTGGTCCATGCATTCGTCGGCCTGCGAGGTGGACAGCACGTACTCCCACACCGGATCGCGAGGGCTCGCGTGGAAGAGCCCGATCGCCTCGCCGTCGCGCCGCGGCTCCAGACCGCCTAGGAACTCGAGCGTGGCCTCACCCGCCCGTTCGCGGGTCCACAGGGCTGCCAGGGCGGCCGGTGGTGAGAAGTCCGCGATGTCGATTCGGTCGAGCACCCCCAGGTCGTGGTTCCCGGCCAGGCACAGGTCACACCGCTCAGCCGCCAGCTCCACGCACTCGTCGGGCTGGGCGCCGTAGCCCACCAGGTCGCCCAGGAACCAGATGGCGTCGGCATCGGTCGCGTCGACGGCGTCGAGGACGGCGCGGAAGGCGGGCAGGTTGCCGTGCACGTCCGAAAGGAGCGCGATCTTCAACGGGTCGTCGTTACTGTCAGGAGCATGGGTGGTCATCGCTCTAAGGCGGGGGTGGCGGTCGCCGTGGCGGTTGTCGCCGCCGGGGCGGCCACGGTGATCCTACGTCCCCGCAGTGGCCTGATCGATCCGGCCACGATCGACCCGAGAGCCTACTTCAGCGAGGCTGAGCTTCGACGGGCCGAGGACTTCCGCGGCGTTCAGAGGCTGATAGGAGTGGGGAGCTTGGCGATCAGCGGCGCCACGCTGGCCCTCCTCGCAGTCCGGCCCCCGGCGACGGCGCGCCGGTTGCTGGAGCGGCTGGGGCAGAAGCCCCTGCGCGGCGGGGCTCTCGTTGCGGCCGGGATATCGGTGACGCTGACCGTGACCGCAATCCCGCTGTCGGTGTGGGCCCACGAGCGAGCGGTGGACTACGGCCTGTCGACCCAGTCGCTGGGCCCGTGGTTCGCGGACATGGGCAAGTCCGCCGCGATCGGCGCGGTGATCGCGGCGATCGGCGGAGCGGTGGGGCTCGCGCTCATCCGCCGCTTTCCCACCCGCTGGTGGATCCCCGCCGGCGCCGTGGTCACCGGCTTCGCCGTGCTCGTGCTCTACCTGTCCCCCGTGCTGATCGACCCCCTCTTCAACCGCTTCGAGCCGCTTCGGCCGGGTGAGCTGCGCTCGGACGTGCTGCGGCTGGCCGATCGGGCGGGCGTCGACGTGGGCGAGGTGTACCGCGTCGACGCCAGCCGGCGCACGACGGCCATCAACGCCTATGTCGGCGGCCTGGGCAACACCAAGCGGGTGGTGCTCTACGACAACCTGATCGACGACTACCCGGGGGAGCAGGTGCGCTCGGTGGTGGCCCACGAGCTGGGCCACGTGAAGCACAGCGACGTGCCGCGCGGGCTGCTGTGGGTGGCCATCGTGGCCCTGCCGGGGATGCTCTTGGTGCAACGACTGACAGAGGCGATGGGCGCCCGCTCGGGCCGCCCGGCGGCTCTTCCCGCGCTGGCGTTGTCGCTCGGGCTGGTGAGCTTCGGCCTGACCTGCGCCGGCAACGCGCTGTCGCGCCCCGTCGAGGCCAGAGCGGACTCCTACGCGCTGGAGCTGACGGGCGATCCGGACGCCTTCATCGCCCTCGAGCGCAGCCTGACCCTGCGCAACCTCGGCGATCCGGATCCGCCCGCAGTCTTCCAGACGCTGTTCGGCACGCACCCGACCACGGCCGAGCGGATCGGGGTCGGAGAGGCTGTGCGCGGCGGAGGCGGCTAGGGGAGCGGTGCTCCCCAGGGCCCTACGAGGTGGGGTCGGAGGGCCCGTCGCCGAACTCGGGGAGGTTCTTGATCCCCTCGCGGGTCTCCCACTTCGAGAAGTTGTCCTGCATCGCGTCGATCAGCTCGCGCATGAAGCGGGGGGAGAGGTTCATGCGCGAGACCACCACGCCGGGAATCGCCTCCTCTTCGACCTCGTGGTCGACGCGCGCGAAAGTCACGGTGAACTCGTAGTCGGAGTGGCTCACGTTCGCGAAGTTCGCGTAGTGGCCCGCCATGACCTCGGGATCGGCGTGGATGTCGAAGTGTCGTTCGCTGTCTGTCTCGGCCACGGCGCTTAGTATCGCAGCTTCGTGGAGACCATCTCGTGAGGATCCTCGTGCTCGCGGTGGGACGGCTCCGCCCACCCTACGCCGACGACGTGCAGCACTACCGAAAGCTCCTGGCCGGCCTCGCGCGGGTGGAGCTTGTGGAGGTGCGCGAGGACGAGAAGGTGCTCAAGCGCATCCCGGACCGATGCTTCACGGTATTGCTCGCCGCCGATGGGCGCAGCTGTGACTCGGAGGCCTTCAGCCGCTTCCTCGAGGAACGCCGCCAGTCCGGAATGGACCTCTGCTTCGTGGTGGGAGGCCCCCGCGGTCTGACGATGGACGACTGCGACATGAAGCTGTCGCTTGGCCCGATGACGCTACCCCATCAGCTGGCGCGGGTGGTGCTGCTCGAGCAGCTCTACCGCGGGCACAAGATCCTGGCCGGGCACCCCTACCACTACTGACTGCAGGGGAGAGCGACTCGGTACGTAATGCTCTGGGAGATGAGAGATCCGGTGCAAAGCTTGAGCGCGGCGGTTGCCGACACGGCCTCGGCGCTCCGTGGCGACGGACCGGTGGGGGAGACGAGCCTCGAGCGGCCCAAGAAGCCCGAGTTCGGCGACTACTCCACCAACGCGGCGTTGTTGCTCGCACCCGGTCTCGGTCAGCCGCCGCGCGATGTGGCGGCGCGCCTCGGCGACTCGCTGGGCGAACGGCTGGGGGGCGCGGTCGAGCGGGTGGAGGTGGCGGGGCCCGGGTTTCTGAACCTGTTCCTCAGCGACTCCTGGTTCTGCGCCGCCGTTAGCGAGATACTGGCCGCCGCCGACGCCTACGGAGCCGGCAATCCGGAGCGCGGCGAGCGGATCAACGTCGAGTTCGTGAGTGCGAATCCCACCGGCCCGATCACCGTCGCGGCAGGGCGCCACGCCGCCTACGGGGACTCGCTGTGCCGCATCCTCTCGCTCGCCGGCAACGAGGTGGACCGCGAGTACTACGTAAACGACTACGGCACGCAGATCGAGCGCTTTGCGAGCTCCATCCAGGCCCGGGCCAAGGGTGAGGATCCGCCCGACGACGGCTATCAGGGCACCTATGTGAATGAGATCGCGGAGGCGATCGAGGGCGCCGCGGACTCAGACGCCGACGAGCTTGGCCGCCGCGGCGTGGAGATCATGCTTCAGGGCGTGCGCGAGACGCTCGAGCGCTTTCGCGTGCACATGGACCGCTTCTCCCACGAGCGCTCGTTGTATGACTCCGGCGCGGTGGCCGCCATCCTCGACCGGCTGGAGGAGCGCGAGCACGTCTACCCGCTCGACGGGGCCGTGTGGCTGCGCACCACAACCTTCGGCGACGACAAGGACCGCGTGCTGATGCGCACATCCGGGGAGATGACCTACTTCACCCCCGACATCGCCAACCACGAGCACAAGCGTGAGCGCGGCTATGACCGTGTGATCGACGTGTGGGGCGCCGACCACCACGGCTATGTGCGCCGCATGCAGGCGGCCTGGGAGGCGCTGGGGGCCGACCCGGAACGCCTCGAGCTCCTGATCATGCAGTTGGTCAACCTGATCGAAGCGGGCCGGCGCTCGCAGATGTCCAAGCGCCAGGGCGAGTTCGTGACCCTCGACGATCTGGTCGACGACGTGGGAATCGACGCCACCCGCTGGTTTCTGCTGCAGCGCAGCCACGAGACCACGCTCGACCTCGACCTCGACCTGGCGCGCAGGCAGAGCCAGGACAACCCGGTCTACTACGCGCAGTACGCGCATGCGCGGATCGCCAGCATCCTCCGCAAGGCGGGGCCCCACCGGGTGCAGGCCGCGCTGGCCGCCGACGTGGCGGCGAGCGCCGAGCAGTGGCAGCCCTCTGCGCGGGCATTGGTCAAGCGGCTGCTGGAGTTCCCCGAGGAGGTGCGCGATGCGGCCGACAGGCGGGCGCCGCACCGCATGACCACCTACGTGACCGAAACTGCGCAGGCCTTCTCGGGTTTCTACCGCGACTGCAAGGTCGTCGGCGCTGCCGAGGAAGGCGGCGACGAGGATCTGCGAATCGCCCTGTGCGAGGCCACCCGCCGGGTGATCGCCCAAGGCCTGGACCTGTTGGGGGTTACCGCACCGGATGAGATGTAGACCGCTGGTCGTGCTGCTCGTGTTGGGAGCGGCCTGCTCCATGCTGCCCGCGACCGCGGGGGCTTCCCCCAATCAGCTCTCGATCTTCCACGACGAGCCGGTGCTGCGCGGGTTCACGGACAAGGATGCCGACCAGGCGATGGCCGAGGTCAAGTACCTGGGCGCCGACATGGTGCGCACCTTCGTCTCCTGGCGGGACGTCGCACCCCGGGTGAACTCGCGGGTGATGCCCGCGGGCTTTCGCCCCGGCGATCCCGACTCACCAGGCTATGACTGGAGCAACTACGACGAATTCGTGAACCGCGCTGAGCGCAACGGTCTGCAGATCTACTTCACCATCTCGCCGCCGTTGCCCAACTGGGCTTCAGACGAGCCGTCGGTGTGCCCGCACGCCATAGCCGGGCGCCGGAAACTGGGTAAGTCCTGTTTCTGGAAGCCGAATACGAGGCAGTTCGCCCTATTTGTGCAGGCGGTTGCCCGCCGCTATGCGGGCCGCGTGAGCCTCTACTCGCTGTGGAACGAGCCCAACCTCGAGCACTACCTCTTTCCTCAGCTGAAGACGACGCGCTTCGGCGTGGTCGACGTGGCCGCCAAGCGCTACCGCAGCCTGTGGCTCCGTGGGTGGAGGGCGATCGCGCGCCACGACCCCTCGATGCGCAACAAGGTGCTGTTCGGCGAGACCGCGGCCATCAGCTCTCCCGTGGACACGCTCCGCGCAGCGCTCTGCCTGGACCCCGAGGGGCGCCCCTTCCGGGGTCGGATGCGCGCGCTGCAGGGCTGTGAGAACCCCCGCAGGCTTCCGGTTGGCGGGTTCGCCCATCACCCCTACGGCCAGTTCGCGTCCGGAGGCGTGTTCAAGCGCTCGGGCTCGGACGACTCGCTCGCGATGGGCTACCTCGGGCGCCTGCACGACGTGATCGACGGAGCCGCCCGCCGTGGGCGTATCCCGCCCCGGCGTGAGATCTACCTATCGGAGTTCGGGTTCCAGTCCAAGCCTCCCGACAGGTTCAACGGCCTGTCGCTGGGCGCCCAGGCCCGCTCGCTCAACGAGGCGGACCGTCTGTTCTATAAGGACCGCCGCATCCGATCGGTCGCCCAGTTCGAGCTCTATGACGCACCGGAGCCGAGGGACAGAGATGTCTTCAACACCGGTCTGCGCTTCATCGACGGAGGTCTCAAGCCCGCTTGGAAGGCCTACCGGATCCCGCTCACCGTGGAGAGGATCGCGCCCGGCGTGGTCGAGGTGTGGGGCCAGGTGCGGCCCGCTCAAGGCCGCGTGACGGCGCTGGTCAAGGCCAATCGCCGCAGGGACGGGCGGCCGTTTCGGGTTAGGAGGGTGCGCACCAACCGGTCGGGCTTCTTCCAGATCCGGGTGCGGCGAGGCGACGCCGAGCAGTTGCGCTACCTGCTGGCGTGGCGCGCGCCCTCCGGCGAGCTGATGCGCAGCCGGGTCGCAAGGGCGGGCGCGTTCATCCGCCCCCTCGAATGATCGAGTCGTCCCACTAGATGTCGCCGAAGAAGTTGATGCCGAGGTCCTCCATCAGCGACAGGGCCTCGGCGTTCAGCCTGGTCAGCTCGTTGGTGTAGAGCAGGATGCCCATCACCACCAGGATCAGACCTGACAGCACGGTGATCACCGTGTAGTGGTCGCGGAAGAAGCGAAAGAGGCCGGACACCGAGGAGAACGCCAGTGCGCTCAGCAGGAAGGGCACGGCCAGTCCCAACGCATAGAACGCCAGCAGCACGCCGCCCTGGCCAACGCTCTCCTCGTTGCCGGCCGCGGTGAAGATGGCGCCAAGCGTGGGGCCCGTGCACGGCAGCCATGCCACCGCGAAGGCCAGGCCGGCCACCACCGGGCCGCCCGTGGAGGCGCGTGACAGAAGGGCCTCGGGGCGCCACTCGCGGTTCAGCCGGTTCACGAACAGGGTGGCGATGAACAGCAGCCCGAGCGCGATGATGATCACCCCGGAGATCTTGCGCAGCAACAGCCGGTGCTCGCCCAGGAAGCCGCCGATGCCGGTGGCCGTCATGCCAAGCGCCACGAACATCACCGTGAACGAGAGGCAGAAGAGCAGCGCCGGCCCGATCACCTTGCTGCGGCCCTTGCCGGCCTGGAGGTCGGCGAACGAGACGCCCGAGATCGTCGAGAGGTAGCCCGGCACGAGAGGCAGCACGCAGGGTGAGATGAAGGAGAGGAAGCCGACGCCGAAGGCGGCCACCACCGTGGTGTCCACGAGGGTCTGAGCGATCACAGGTCGTAGCGGTCGAGGTCGGTCTGGAGCCGGTCGCGCTGGGCGGAGCCCGGTGCGGGCGGGCCATCCGCGATCGTCGGGTCGGCGGCGTCTCGGGCGCGCGATCGCCGCCAGCCGATAGCCGTGGCGGCCACCGCTCCGCCACCCAGCAACACCGCCAGGCCGGGCACCAGGTAGGCCGCCAAGTCGAACCCGTCGCTGCCCGGAAGGGCCAGCACGTTCTCGCCGAACTCGTCCACCAGCGCGGCCTTGATCTCGTCCTTCGAGCGGCAGTCGTCGACTTGGCGACGGATGAACTCGCGCTCGCGCTGCGCCTGGGGCGCCTCGGTGGCCAGTCCAAGCGGCGTTCCGCACACCGGGCACATCACGTCGTTCTCGACATCGGACAGGGTGGTCTTGGGGCACTCGGCCGCCGTCGCCCCGGCCGGCGCGGCGAGGGCCAGAACGGCCAGCGCGAGGGTCGCGCGGCGCCTCAAGCGCCCGCCTTCGTGAGGGGCAGGACCTCTTCGCGCATGAACTCCTCGTCGAC
>JACCUE010000283.1 GCA_013812005.1 Thermoleophilaceae bacterium | reverse complement strand
CGTCGGCGGGCTCGGGCCGGAAGCTGCGCACGTCGGAGGCCGGCGAGCCATGGCAGAACAGTGTGTCGCCGTTGCGCGACGACCCGGGCAGAGCGGCCAGCTCCGCCACGAGGGTTTCACCCAGCAGTTCGCGGTTGCGCTCGATGGCGCCGCGAACCGCCTCAGGAGCCTCCTCCGGCGACGCGGTCCAGCGCTCGCCGTTGCCGCGGATCCAGGTGGCATCGAGGCCCCGCAGCCGGGCCACGGTTTCGACCGGCCAGGCGCCGAAGAGTGCGTAGTCGCCTCCCAGCAGCCACCGGTCCACTCCGGCGCCCTCCGCGTCGGCCAGCACGGCCTCCAGCGCAGGCAGGTTTCCGTGCACGTCATAGAGCAGCCCCAGCACTGGTCCGGCAGGTTACGCGTCGGGGTTCGCAGCTGCTCGGGCACTGAAGGTCCAGCTGGGACGGGGACGCTATTCTCGGCGTCCCCCGGGCCGTTAGCTCAGCTGGGAGAGCGCCGCCTCGACAAGGCGGAGGTCGCTGGTTCGAGCCCAGCACGGCCCACTCTGGAAGAGCCCTGCTCCGGTCGCGGCTTTGGATCGCGTAGCCCCGGTTGCGCCACGCCTCGCGGCGTCCTACACCGGCGCGCCGCCGTCGGCGGCCTGGTGAGTGCGGGCATGGAGGCGCCGGCGGATCTCGTCGCCGCGCGAGCGACTCCACCAGATCTCTCGCGCCGTTGCGAGATACGCCGCGAATGCGCCGATGATGAGCAGCAACCGCCAGTGCGACGGATCGCGGACGACGTTGAGTACCTCCAGGGCCAGAATGGGCGTGGAGCGCAACGCCACCACCACCGCCGGCCGGCGGCGGCGCACCCACTGTTGGCCGCGCCGGGTTGGCAGCGGCGCCACAGCGGCGAACACCGTCAACGCAAATAGCGCCGTCGACGAACGGCCGGCGGCAACCGGCACGACCGCAGCCAGCGCCGGTCCGGCGAGGGCCAGCACCCACCCCGCGTAGCGCACGCCGGCCGCGGCGGACCCGTGCCTGACCGCCCAGCGCGTCGCGCAGCCCGGACACGCAGGGTCAGGACAGCAGCTGGGTCGAGCCCAGCACACCGCCGCTGCGCAAACCAGGTAATAGAGGACGATCGCCCGAAACCACGTGGTGGTGGGATGCGCGATCTCAGTGAGAGCGACGATGGCGGTTATCGGAATCCATACGAGGGCGACGGCGAGCCGGCGGCGGTCCCTCGACAGCCCGACGCTGCGCGCGCGATATCCGGGCTCTGTCCGGCGCCGCAAGACCAGGTTGAGCGCAGTGACCATGACGAGCAGGGGCAGGCCGACGGCCAGCGCACTGGTCAGGCCGGAGAGCCACAGCGTGAACGCGATCACCTGCGACACCGTGAGCACGGCGACGACCCAGGGATGGGCGACCCGCCAGCGGTCGAACCAGCCAGACGCCCGCTGCGCCCAGCCGAGAGGATCCGGCCCGAACCGCTCGGCGGCCTCGGCCGGTGCGCCGAACCGGGCTACCGCCTCCGCCTCCGCAGCCTCGGCCGCCAGTCCGCTGTCGATGGCCGCAACCGAGTCGCGAAGATGCTCCTCGACCTCCGCCAGAATGCGCTCCCGCCGACCCGCGCCGGCCACCAGCGCGTCGTTGAACTCCAGCAGGTACCGCTGCACCGCGCCGCTCGACATTGCGCTCAGTTCGCCTCGCCGAGCGCGGCGCCGATGCCACGCCGCAGACGCAACCACTCCCCGCGGCGCTTGCCAAGCGCCGAGCGGCCCTTGCTGGTCAGCCGGTATACCCGGCGCCGGCGACCGCTCACCTCCGCCCACTCGCTGTCCAGCATCCCGGCCTGCTCCAAGCGGTGAAGGGCTGGATACACGCTGCTCTCGGGCAGATCGAATGCTTGCTCGCTGCGCCGGCGGACCTCCTCGATAACGGCGTAGCCGTGAGCGGGCTCTGCACGCAGCGCTGAAAGCAGCAGCAGGTCGAGCTGCCCGCCTAAAGATTCCCGCGCCATGACCGCCATCCTATACCTCGGCTTCCGAGGTATCAAGAGAGCGGGCCGCAAGGCCGCGGCTCAAGGACCCCGCGCACCTGCCGATGGAGATGGCAGGAAGGCCGACGGGCCGGTGTCGCGAAAGTGACCCGGTGGCACGTCTTCACGGTGAGGGGCCCTGCAGGGCCCCTTTTCCGTTTTGCGGCTCCCCCTATCTTTCGCGGGGCCGCGACTTCGGTCACGTCGCCGTGTCTTAGTCCGATCGCCCCCATGAGACGCCTCCTACCCCCACTTGCATGCCTGTGCGCGCTCGCCCTGCTGGCGCTGGCGCCGGGGGAGAGCTCCTCGGCTCCGGGCGGCACGGCGCAGGCCAAGTCCAAGCGCGCCAACGTCGTGGTGATCATGACCGACGATCAGACGC
>JACCUE010000272.1 GCA_013812005.1 Thermoleophilaceae bacterium | reverse complement strand
TGGATCGTCAAGCGCACCGGCATCAGCCGGCGTCACGTCCTCGCTCCCGGGGAGCGGCTGATCGACATAGCCGCGAAGGCCGGCAGCGCCGCCCTGGCCCAGGCGCAGCTCGACCCCGACGACGTCGATCTGGTCCTCGTCGCGACCACGACCAAGGACCAGATCACCCCTGACGCCGCACCGCTGGTGGCCGCCGAGATCGGTGCGCGACGTGCGGGGGCATTCGACGTGGGCGCGGCCTGCACGGGCTTCGTCGCGGGCGTCGCCGTCGCGCGCGGGCAGATCGAGACCGGCGCGGCGAAGTGCGTGCTCGTGATCGGTGCCGACGCGCTCTTCCAGCACCTCGATCCCGACGACAAGCGCACCGCGGCTCTCTTTGGCGACGGTGCCGGCGCGGTCGTGATGACGGCGACCGAACCACCCGGTCGGGTGGGCATGCCCGTGATGCGCGCGAACGGCGACCAGGCGGACCTGGTCTTTGCGAATCATGGGGCCAAGGTCGAGATGGCGGGGCGGGAGACCTTCGAGAATGCCGTGGCCCTTCTCAGCGAGGTGACCCGGGAGGTGCTTGCGGGGGCGGGCATCGAGCTCGAGGACATCGACCTCTTCGTCTATCACCAGGCGAACCGGCGCATACTGCGCGCTGTCGGCGAGAAGCTCGGGCTTGACTCCGAACGCGTGCTCGACTACATCGCGGATTACGCCAACACGTCCGCAGCCACGATCCCGATCGCTCTCGCAGAGGCGCAGGCCGACGGCAAGCTGGCCTCGGGCCAGCGGCTGCTCCTGGCGGCCTTTGGAGCCGGCTTCACCTGGGGCGCCGTCATCGTCGACTGGGGACTGGACGAGTGAGGTGACCGATCAGGGGATGTCACTGATCGAGTTTCCGGCCGACGATCCCGAGCGCGCCCGGCGCTTCTGGGCGGAGTTGCTCGGAGTGGAGTTGGAGGTTCGCCAGGACGGGGAAGGCCAGGGCTGGCAGACGCGCTCCAGTGCGCCCGCGATCGGAGTCCATGCCCGCGGACGCGGCCCCGGCGATTCGTTCTCCCTGCCCTACTTTGCGGTGGGCGATGTCGCCGAGGCGTTGGCGCGGGTCGAGGCGTCAGGCGGGACCGTGGTCCACCCGGGGCAGGCTTGGGCGATCTGCAAGGACTCCGAGGGGAGCCCGTTCGGACTCGCGAAACAGCCTCCCGCGGGGTAGGTCGCTCAAGCCAGCGGGGCGCCCATCGCGTGGTAGCCGCCGTCGACGTGGACGATCTCACCGGTCACCCCACGCGAGAGATCAGACATCAGGTAGCAGACAGTGCCCGCGACCGGTGACGGGTCACCCGTGTCCCATGCGAGTGGAGCCCGCCTCTGCCACTCGGCGGCGAGCTTGTCGAAGCCGGGGATTCCGCCCGCGGCGGCGGTCTCGATCGGCCCCGCCGACACGAGGTTCACTCGCACACCCCGCGGGCCGAGGTCGCGGGCCAGGTAACGCGCGACCGCCTCGAGCGCGGCCTTGGCCACCCCCATCCAGTCATAGACGGGCCACGCCACCGAGGCGTCGAAGTCGAGGCCGACGACGCTGCCGGCTTCGGCTTCCTCGAGCAGCGGGGCGAGCGATGCGGCCAGCGCCTTGAGCGAGTAGGCGCTGGTGGTGAATGCCTGGACGGCACTCTCGGGCGGGGTCTCGAGGAAGCGTCCGCCGAGGGCGTCCTCCGGGGCGAACGCGATGGCGTGCAGCACGCCGTCCAGCGCTCCCCAGCGCGAACCCAGCTCGTCCGCCAGGGCGGCGAAGTCGTCGGGCTCGTTGACGTCCAGCTCGAGTACGTCGGGTGTCTCGGGCAGGCCGCGCGCGGCCCGCTCGGTCAACCTGCGCGCCCGGCCGAAGCTAGTCAGCACGATCTCGGCGCCCTGCTGCTGCGCCTGCTCGGCGGCCGCATAGGCGATCGACTGCTTGGTCATCAGCCCCGTGATCAGCAGACGCTTGCCCTCGAGGATCATCGCGGCACCCGGGTCAGGATCCGGCTCGCTCTGCGACGAAGTCAACGGCGTCCCCGACGGTCTTCAGCTCCTTCATGTCCTCCTCGCGCATCTTCACGCCGTACTCCTCCTCGACGATCTGTGCAAGCTCGACGAGATCGAGCGAGTCGATGTCAAGCGATTCCCAGTCGGCTTCGCGCTTGATCTG
>JACCUE010000192.1 GCA_013812005.1 Thermoleophilaceae bacterium | reverse complement strand
GGCCAAGCTCTACAGCGACCGCAACTTCCTGGTCAACCCGACCGGCAAGTTCGTGATCGGCGGTCCCGTGGGTGACTGCGGGCTCACCGGGCGCAAGATCATCGTGGACACCTACGGCGGCTCCGCGCGCCACGGCGGGGGCGCGTTCTCGGGCAAGGACCCGTCGAAGGTGGACCGCTCCGCCGCCTACGCGGCCCGCTGGGTCGCCAAGAACGTGGTGGCCGCCGGGCTGGCCGACCGCTGCGAGGTGCAGGTGGCCTACGCCATCGGCGTCGCGCACCCGGTCTCGGTGATGGCCGAGACCTTCGGCACCGAGAAGGTGCCGCGGAGGAGGGTTCAGGAGCTGATCGAAGAGAACTTCGACCTGCGCCCGGGCTCTTTTCGCAAGGAGCTCGATCTGCACCGGCCGATCTACCAGAAGACCGCCGCCTACGGGCACTTCGGCCGCGAGGATCCGGACTTCACCTGGGAGCGCACCGACAAGGCCGACCTCCTGCGCGAGGCCGCCGGCCTGCGCGAGCGCGAGCCGGCTGCGAGCGCCTGAGGCAGCCGGGGCTGCCGGGGGGGTCCCGGCTGGGGACCGTAAGGGGGGTCACTACGAAGCGTCCCCCCTCGGGACGGAACGTAGTGACGCCCTCCGCAACGCCGGGTCTTTACGCCTCCGCGACGCCAGGTCTTCGCCCGCCGCCAGTTCTTCACCCCACGCCAGTT
Organism: Thermoleophilaceae bacterium; assembly: GCA_013812005.1. Lineage (GTDB taxonomy): Bacteria > Actinomycetota > Thermoleophilia > Solirubrobacterales > Thermoleophilaceae > JAAYBF01. The sequence goes on along the minus strand of JACCUE010000192.1, from coordinate 2,837 downwards.
CTTCACCCTGCACTCATGCGCCGCCGCACACGGTGCAGGGACACCGAGCCGTTTACGCCCTTCAGCGAGCGCTTGCCGGCGTCGGAGAAGCGCCAGCGGTCCTCGTCGGCGTCCTCTTTGATCGCGTCGTCCACGAGCAGGCTGCCCGGGTGCGCGATGTCGGCCACCCGGCTGGCCCGGTTCACGGGACGGCCGAACCAGTCGCCGGCGCGCTCGAGCGCCTCGCCGCGCGCCAGGGCTGCGCGTAGGGACGGGAAGTCGTCGTCCGCAGCCTCGGCGGCTTCGACGAGGGCCAGGGTGGCCTCGATCAGAGCGTCGGTGTCAGCCGACTGCAGCATCGCCGCGTCGCCGACGGTCTTGATCAGGCGCACCGGCGGCTGGGCCACCTCGACGGCCAGCGCGTCCAGGCGCTCGGCCACCGCCCCGAGCTCGGCCGGGTCGAGGTTCTCGCCCAGGCGGGTGAAGCCCACCAGGTCGGCGAAGGCGACCGACACCAGCTCGCCCTGAGGCAGCCGGCCCGTCTCCAGGGTGGAGAGGTCGACAGCGGTCTGGCGGATGAGGCTGCGCTGCTGGACCCCGAGCACATGCTCGATGACCGGTCCGAGCATGGGCGTCAGCTCCCGGGAGGCCTCGGCGTAGCGCAGGGCCAGACTCTGCTCGTCGTCACCGGCCTCCACGAAGGTCTCGCTGAACACCCTCACGACGGCCGACGCGACGCCGAAGGTGGCGCGGGCCATCACCCGGCCGATCTCGACGATCGACTCGTCGGACAGGCCCGCGTCGCGCAGGGCTTCGGTGCGCACGGCGGCCTCCAGGTCTGCCTCGGTGAAGGTGCGCTCGTCCGGGTCGGGGAGTGGCATGCCCAGGGCGCGCCAGAGGCGCTCGAGGAACCCCTGCTCGAGCGCGGAGCGCTCGGACACCTCGGCCGCGGTGTAGCGGTCGCCGCCGCCCGCGATGTCGCGTTCGACGGCCAGGAGCGGCAGCCGCCCTTCCTCGGAGGCGGTGCGCAGCTCCTCCAGCTCGTAGCCGTCACCCTCGAGTCGACGTAGCAACCCGAGGCGTGCCTCGCGGGCGGGACCCTCGAGGCCTTCGAGAAGCCCCTCTGCCTCGAAATCGATCGCCATGGGCAAGAGCCGCTCTAGCCTACGCGGCATGACCGCAACGGGCTCGGCCGAGCTGCGCGACGTCTACGAGCACCAGTACAGCGCCGAAGGCGCGGATGCGGAGCGCTACGGGGCATGGCGAGCGCTGTGCGCCGAGGGCAAGGCCGATCACGTGGCGGCGCTCGCGGCGGCCCTGGCGGACCGGCCACGGACGCTGGTGGAGGTCGGCTGCGGCGACGGCGGGCTGCTCGAGGCGCTCGCCGCTCGCCGGCTCGCCGATTCCCTCCACGGCTTCGACATCTCCGAGCGGGCAGTGCAGATCGCCCGCGGCCGGCCGGCGATCGAGCGCGTCGAGCGCTTCGATGGCGCCTCACTCCCCGCCGCGGACGGCGCGTATGACCTCGGCGTGCTCTCGCACGTGCTCGAGCACGTGTCCGACCCGATGCCGCTGCTGCGCGAGACCGCAAGGGTGTGCCGGGCGGTGGTGGTGGAGGTGCCGCTCGAGGACAACCGCTCTGCTTCGCGGCCGGCGGCCCAGCGAGGGCGCGAGGCGATCGGCCATCTGCACCGCTTCTCGCGCGCCGACGTGCACCGGCTGACCTGCGGTGCCGGCCTGCAGGTGATCGGCGAGCTGGCTGATCCCCTCCCGCTGCGGGTGCACCGGTTCTGGGCCGGCGGGCCTGCCGCCAGGATGAAGGCGTCAGGGAAGGCCGCCCTGCGCCGGGCGTTGTTCACGGTTGCCCCCGCCGAGGCGGAGCGCGCATTCACCGTGCACTATGCGGCGTTGCTGGTTCCCCGCCCGTAGGACGGTCCCACCCAGAGCCCGCCCGCGTCCGGTCGCGGGCCTAGCTTTCAAGGAATGATCGCCAAGGTCGAGCCGTTGACCCCCGCCCGCGCTCTGCGGGGGCCGTTCGACTACCTGCTGGCGGGAGCGCTCGAGGGGTGCGGGGTCGGCACGATGCTCGTGGTCCCCTTCGGTAGCCGCCGGCTGCTGGGGGTGGTGGTCGGCGTGGCCGAGCGGAGCGAGCTGCCGCCCGGGCGCCTGGTGGAGCCGCTGGCTGCGCTGGAGGCCGACGTGCCCCCGGAGCTCGTGCGGCTGGGTTTGTGGGTGGCGCAGGAGTACGTCTCCACGCCCGCGCGGGGACTGGCCCTGGTGCTGCCGCCCGGAACGGGCACCGGGACGGGGCGGCGGATGGCGGCGCGGCGCTCGCTGGCGGCCTCGATCACGGAGGCGGGGCGCCAAGCTCTCGGAGGCGGGGTCAGGCTCGGCGAGCGCCAGCAGGCGGCTCTTCAGGCGCTGGAAGGGCATCCTCGCCGCGTGAGCGCACTGGCCCGTGACACGGGCTGCGACCACGGCGGCCTGCGCCGTCTCGAGAAGCGGGGCTTCGTGTGCCTCGAGCAGGCGCTCGAGGAGTCCCGGCGCCCGGTTCTGCGCGGCGTGGGGGCCGCCGGCGCGGTGTCCGGGCTGACCGAGCCCCAGCAGGAAGCGCTGGATGAGGTGGTGCGCCGGATGGATGCCCCGGCCGGCACCGACTGCCGGCTGCTGCTGCGGGGCGTGACCGGGAGCGGCAAGACGGAGGTGTACCTGCGCGCCGTGGCCGCCGCTCTCGACCGCGGCCGGTCGGCGATCGTCCTCGTGCCCGAGATCGCCCTCACGCCGCAGACCGCGAGCCGTTTCATCGAGCGCTTCGGCGACTCGGTGGCCGTGCTGCACTCGCGCCTCTCGGCCCGCGA
>JACCUE010000171.1 GCA_013812005.1 Thermoleophilaceae bacterium | reverse complement strand
GAGCTGTTCGTCGGCCTGATCCATCTCGGCCACGCGCGAGAGGCGAAGAGGCCGCCCGACAGGGTCCCCCCGGCGGACTTCGTAACGTACCTGCCGTGATCGGACGGGCCGACGCACTGGCCGCACTCGAGCGCGACGAGTACGACGTGTTGGTGATCGGGGGCGGCATCACCGGGGCGGGCGTCGCGCTCGACGCCGCATCGCGCGGCTACAGCGTGGCCCTCGTCGAGAAGGCCGACTACGCCTCCGGCACGTCCAGCCGCTCCTCCAAGCTCGTGCACGGCGGCCTGCGCTACCTGCAGAACTTCGATCTCGGGCTGGTGCGCGAAGCGCTGCTCGAGCGCCAGCTGATGGTCAAGCTGGCGCCCCACCTGGTGCGGCCGCTGCCGCTGCTGATCCCCGCGTTCGACGGCCGCAGGCCCGACCGGATCACCGGGGTGGGCCTGAACATGTACGACGTGATGACCCGGGAGGGCCTGCGCCGGCGCCGCGGCGTGGACGAGGAGTGGAGCCCCGAGCGACACCGCACGATCGACGCCGAGGAGACCGTGCGGCTGCTGCCCGCGCTGGCCGCCAAGAAGCCGAGCGCGGCGTATCTCTTCTACGACTGCCAGACCGACGACGTGCGCCTGGTGCTCACCGCCCTCGGCGAGGCGGAGCGCTTCGGCGCGGTCTGCTGCAACAGCGTGGAGGTGACCGGCCTCATCGAGCGCCGGAGCCGGGCCGCCGGGGCGCTGTGCACCGACGCCGTCGGCGGTGGGGAGTTCGAGCTGCGCGCCGCCAACGTGGTCAACGCCACCGGCGTGTGGGCCGACCGCCTTCGCCCCGATGAGCTGCACGACGAAGCCGAGGTGCCGCGCATCCGCCCCAGCCGCGGCACCCACATGACGGTGTCGACGGAAGACCTGCCCGTGGTCGCCGGCGCGATCGTGCCGGCCGGATCCGGACGTTCGATCTTCGTGCTCCCGTGGCTGGGGCGCACGCTGATCGGCACCACCGACAACGACTACGAGGGCTCGCTCGACCACATCCCTCCCTCCGAGACCGATGTCGACTACCTGCTGGCCGTGGTCAACGACTATTGCGGAACGTCGCTCGCCGGCGGGGACCTGACCGGCGCCTACGCGGGGGTGCGGCCCCTCATCTCCACCGGCGATCCGAAGAAGTCCGTGGACATCTCCCGTAAGGCCGAGCTGTACGAGACCAGCTCCGGCATGGTCACCATCACCGGCGGCAAGCTCACCACCTGGCGGCGGATGGCCAAGATGGCCGTCGACCGGATCGTGGAGCGCGAGGGTCGTGAGGCGCCCTGCCGCACCCACGAGATCCCGTTGGGCATGCCGGCGGATCCCTCTGAGCTGCCCGAGGTCGACGGGGTCGACGAGGTGTCTCGCGCCGCGCTGGCCGGGCGCTACGGCCACGCCGCCCTAGACGTGCTGACGCTCGCGAGCCACTCGCCCGAGCTGGCGGCCCGGGTGAGCCCGGAGCTGCCCGACCTGGTGGCCGAGGCGGCGTTCGCCGCGCGCCGGGAGCAGACGCGCTCCGTGGCCGACGTGATGCTGCGCCGCACGCGCCTCGGCCTGCTCGACGCGCGCCGGCTCACCGAGCCCGGATCGGAGGGGGCGGCAGCCGTGGCCCGCGCGATGGCGCCCGAGCTGGGCTGGGACGACGCTGAGGTGGCGGCCCAGCTCGAGGGCTGGCGGCGCGTGGCCGCCGTCGAGGGGCTGGTGCCGGGCACGTAGTTTAGAAATCGCCTTCTTTGTTGTATACATACAACATGGGGCGAAAGCCAAAGGGCGAAGAGGGCCGGCTGCACAACCGGCTGGCCGTCTTGCGTGCGGAGCGCCGGCTCACACGCCAGCAGCTCGCCGACTCCATCGGTGTCAACTACCAGACGGTGGGTTACCTCGAGCGGGGCGACTACAGCCCCAGCCTCGAGCTGGCCTTCCGCCTGTCTGAGTTCTTCGGGCTGCCGATCGAGGCGATCTTCGCTCGTGAGCCGTTCACCCCTATGTCCGAGCAGGTATACGCCGAAGCCGAGTGAGGTGGATGAGATGACACAGACAGCAGTGGTCGGAGGGCCAAGGCCCGAGTCCGTGAAGCACGTGATCACGTGGCGCGATGCCGTGACTCCCGCGAGTCGGGCGAGCCGGCGCCGGTGGACCGCCGTCTATCCGCTGCTGCTTACGGGAGGCGGTGTCGCGGTGGCGGCTCCCCAGCTGCTCGGACTCGGCGACGACAGCGGTCTTGCCTGGGGGTTCCTGATCGTCATCGCCGTCGTGTTCGGCATGCTGCGCCGGGGCACCCGACGGCTCACGGCCGTCGACCATCCGGAGCTGGACGAACGTGATGAGTCCGCCCGCGCGGACGCCTTTCGCGCCGCCTATCCATTCCTGCTCGCCGTGCTGGCTCTCAGCGCCGTGGCGCTCTTCGTGGTCCTGCCCGACATCGACCGGTCAACCAGGCAGGGAGCCACCATCACGAGCAGCGAATCCGGCTTTTTCCTGACGGCCGAGGCGATGATCGGCTTTCTGTTGTGGGGATTCCTCTGGGCCGTGTTCCTGCCGACCGGGGTCCTGGCCTGGCGCGAGCCCGACGCGCTCGACGGCGAGACGGTGACCAGAGAGCGCGGGGTCTCCGAGCCGGTTCGTGACGCGCTGCTGGCCTGCGCTCTCTCCGTCGGCCTGGGCGCATCGCTCCTGTCCGACACCAGCGCCTGGCTGCTGCTCGCGCTCCTGCTGGTGCTCACGGCGCTTGGCGCCATCGCCCGCCGCACCGCCGGTGAGCCCGCCGTCACTGCTGCGACCAAGGGGGGCCTGGGTGTCGCGTCTCTCATCGTGGGCGCCGTGTTCGCGACGCTGGCGGTCGGCGGAGACCTGCTCAACTGGCTCGTGGTCCTGCTCGCAGTCGCGGCCGGCCTCTTCTTGCTTGCGCTGGCCGTCAGGGGCGGCTGACCCACCACGTGTTCATTTGTCTCGCGGCCGGGTACGGACACGCTTCGCAGGCCGACCCGACCCGACCCGACCAAGGAGCCGAGATGGCGAACATCGAGCAGTCGATCGAGGTGAGCGCACCGATCGCGAGCGTTTACGACCAGTGGACCCAGTTCGAGGACTTTCCCCGCTTCATGGAGGGCGTGGAGGAGATCCGCCAGGTCGACGACCGCCACGTGCACTGGACCGTCGAGTTCGGCGGATCGCGGCACGAGTGGGATGCGGAGATTACCGAGCAGGAGCCGGAGGAGCGCGTGGCCTGGCGCAACGTCGACGGCAAGGACAACGCCGGCGTCGTGACCTTCCACAAGATCGACGCCGACACCACCCGCGTCATGGTCCAGATGGACTGGACCCCGGAGGGCATCAAGGAAAAGGTCGGCGCCTCGTTCAATTTCGACGAGCGCCGGGTGGAAGGAGACCTGGAGCGCTTCAAGGAGCTGATCGAGTCGCAGGGTGCGCCCGGAGGCTGGCGTGGAGAGGTGCCCCGGGAGGGCTGACCGGCGTGGGGACCGCCCCAGCGGTTAGCCTTCGCCGCCCGCAACCCACCTGAAGGAGCAGTGCCAGTGTCAGTTCTCCAGCGCCAGGAGCTCGAAGACAGCCCGCTCGCCGATCTCCACGCGATCGCGTCGGAGCTGGCGATCGAAGGCTACCGCGCGATGCGCAAGGAGGATCTGATCGCGGCGATCTTGACGGGCGAGGGGAGCGAGGAGGGTGACGGGTCCCTACCCCAGGACGGTGTAGAGGCAGACTCGGGTCCCCGGGAGCAGGCGCCGGCGCCCAGGTCCAGGGGTCGATCGCGGTCTCGGTCCAAGCCAAAGGTCGAGCAGACCGCTGCCGAGCCTGAGGACACCGAAGAGCCCGACGAAGCTGCTGAAGACGACGCGCCCGCCGGCGAGCCGGTAACCGGCACGCTCGACATCCTTCCCAACGGCAGTGGGTTCATCCGAGCCGGTGGCCTTCCCTCGGATGACGTCTATGTCTCTCCCGCCCAGATCCGGCGCTGCGAGCTGCGCGCGGGTGATGAGGTGAGCGGGTCGTTGCGCCCCGCCCGGCGTAATGAGCGCCACCCCTCGCTCCTGCGCGTGGAGCGGGTCAACGGTCATGACGCCGAGCCGCCCGAGAAGCGGGCGCACTTCGACGACCTCACACCCGTGCACCCCACGGAGAGCTTGCCCGCGCCTGAGGCGCTCGGGTCCGTGCCGATCGGCAAGGGCTCGCGGGTGGCAGTGGCCGGCGGCCCGGGAGCCGGCGCCACCCGCCTCCTGCGAGCGATCGTCTCGACCCTTCACGGCAAGGGGGACGACGGTCTTCAGGTGAGCGTCGTGCTCGTGGGCGCCCGCCCTGAGGAGGTCACCGACTGGGCCCGCGAGACCGACGTGCCCGTGACCGGCGGGTCCTTCTACCGCTCGAACGAGGCTCAGGCCCAGGCCGCCGAGCTGGCGGTCGAGCGTGCCAAGCGGGTGGCCGAGAGAGGCGGAGACGCCGTCGTGGTGATCGACTCTCTCGAGTCGCTCGCCCCGGGTGTGTCGCGACGGGTGTTCGGCTCGGCCCGCAAGCTCGAGGAGGGCGGCTCGGTGACAGTGATCGCGGCCACCGGCATGGCCTGGGAGGTCCAGCGCCAGGCCAGCACCCGCATCGGGCTCGACCCGCCCCAGAAGTCCGGCGAGCCGCAGGTCTCGGATGCCCGCTCGGGCACGCTCAGGGCTGACCTGCTCGGTTGACCGAGCCCCGCGACCCCACCAGCGCCGACGAGGAGCTACTCGAGGCCGAGTCGCTCACGATCGCCACCCAGCTCGACGACGCCGCGCGCGTCGTGCGGATCTCCGAGGAGCTGCGCAGCGGCTTCGCGGCGCTGGCGCACATCGGCAAGGCCGTCTCGGTCTTCGGCTCGGCCCGGACCCCGGCCGACCATCCGGAGTACCGGCAGGCCCGTGACCTTGCGCGGTGGATGGGCGACGAGGGTTTCGCGATCATCACCGGCGGCGGCCCGGGAATCATGCAGGCGGCCAACGAGGGCGCGAGGGAGGCGGGCGTGGCGTCGATCGGGCTCGGGATCGACCTGCCGCTGGAGCCGGGGCTGAACAGGTCGGTCGACCTGCCGCTGCAGTTCCACTACTTCTTCACCCGCAAGGTGATGTTCGTCCGCTACGCGAGCGCGTTCGTGGTCTTCCCCGGCGGGTTCGGCACCCTCGACGAGCTGTTCGAAGCCGCGACGTTGCGCCAGACCGAGAAGATCAGGCACTTCCCGATCATCCTGTTCGGCTCTTCCTACTGGAGCGGGCTCATAGACTGGCTGCGCGACACCGCGCTGGCACAGGGCAACATCTCCGCCCAGGACGTCGAGAGGCTCGAGCTGACCGACGATCCGGATCGCGTGCTCGAGTTGGTGCACGAGGTCGAGCACCGGCGGCCCCGTGGCGACGGCGACCACGCCGGCAGCTAGTCTCCGGCGCATGGGTGGACTGAGCCGCAGAAAACGCGAGAAGCGCGCTTACACGCTCGGCCTGGTGGCCGGCGGGACGGGCATCGCCGCGGTGGTGCTCCTCATCGTGGGGATCCTCACCCCGCTGGGCATCGGCCCGGCCCTGCTGGCCCTGGTGATCGCCGCGATAGCCGGCTTCTTGCTGCGCAGCACCCTCCGACCCTAGACCCGGGCCGCCCCCGGACCGGAACTCTCAGCGCCGGTAGGCCACGCGCTTCCAGGAAGGCTCGGGGGAGAGCTCGATCGGCTCGTTGTCGCGATCCGGCTGGGCGTAGCCGAACGAGTGGGTGTCCTCGTGGAAGATGATCTCCAGCTCGCCCTCCATCACCCGCTGATCGAGCCAGGCGCCGCGGAACACCAGACGGCGCAGCCAGTGCACGAGCGAGCGATCGGAGGGCCCGTGCAGGTCGTACCAGCACTCGACGATGTGCTCGCCGAGCTCGGAGTGGGCGTCGGTGACCTCGCCGTTCACGGTCAGGTTGACCAGGTCCTCACGCTCGTCGCCTTCCAGAGGCCCGGCCACGAAGCCGAGCTTGACTGCGGCCTGCTCGACCCGCTCGGTGAAGTCACGCTCGTTGAAGGTGAACCGCAGCTCTCCGTACTCGAGGACGTAGTCGGCGCCGGATTCGTAGTTGCCTCGTCGAGTGATGTCCATGGGAGAGGTGCGCTCCCGGACGGCGAGACCGGCCACGAGCGCGTCGGCATCGTAGCCCCGATCCCTTCCCCACCGGACGTGCTGCAACGTGAGTTGCA
>JACCUE010000142.1 GCA_013812005.1 Thermoleophilaceae bacterium | reverse complement strand
CACCGAGACCCGGCTCTCCGGCGCGCGCATGCCGGACCAGCTCGGCGCCGGCGACGGGCCACCGCCCGAGCCGCCGCCCGAGCCCTAGCGCCTACAGTCTGAGGGAGATGTTCGACTCCCTCGCAGAGAAGCTCCAGGGCACCCTCGCGGGCGTCCGCCAGCGCGGCGCCCTGACCGAGGAGGACATCGCACGTGCGATGCGCGAGATCCGCCTCGCGCTGCTCGAGGCCGACGTCAACTTCAAGGTCGTCAAGCAGTTCACGGCGACCGTCAAGGAGCGCTGCCTCGGCGTGGAGGTCCAGCGCCAGCTCAACCCGGGCCAGCAGGTCGTCAAGATCGTCAACGAGGAGCTGACGAAGCTGATGGGCGGCTCCTCGGCGGGCCTGAGCTTCTCGCCGCGCCCGCCGACCGTGATCCTGATGGCGGGCCTGCAGGGCTCCGGCAAGACCACCGCCTGCGGCAAGCTCGCCTGTCACCTGCGCGAGGAGAAGAACCTCGATGTCGCCGTGGCCGCGTGTGACCTCCAGCGTCCCGCAGCGGTCGATCAGCTCGTGAAGGTGGGCTCGCAGGCAGGCGCTGCGGTGTACGAGCAGGGCACGTCGCGCAGTCCGGTCGACGTCGCCGAATGGGCGCTCGGCCAGGCGAAGGCGGATCGCCGGGATGTCCTCATTCTCGATACCGCCGGGCGCCTGCACGTGGACGAGGCGCTGATGACCGAGCTCTCCGAGGTCAAGAAGCGCACGAAGCCGCACAACGTGCTGCTGGTGGTCGACGCGATGACGGGCCAGGACGCCGTGAACGTGGCGGAGGCCTTCGCCGGCGCCACGGCCTTCGACGGCGTGGTGCTCTCAAAGCTCGACGGCGACGCTCGCGGTGGCGCCGCGCTGTCGGTCAAGGCGCTGACCGGCAAGCCGATCCTCTACGCCTCCACGGGCGAGAAGCTCGACGCCTTCGAGCGCTTCCACCCCGACCGGATGGCCCAGCGCATCCTTGGCATGGGCGACGTGATGACGCTGATCGAGAAGGCCGAGTCCAAGATGGACGAGCGCCAGGCGACCGAACTGGAGCGCAAGATCAAGAAGAACCAGTTCACGCTCGACGACTTCCTCGACCAGATGAAGCAGGTGCGCAGCATGGGGCCGCTCCAGGGCCTTCTCAAGATGATCCCCGGCGTCGGTCAGCAGCTCGGCGGCCTACAGGTCGACGACCGAGAGCTCGACCGTCTCCAGGCCATCATCACCTCCATGACCCCGCAGGAGCGCGCCAACCCGAAGATCATCGATGGCTCACGCCGGCGCCGGATCGCCCGTGGCTCGGGCACGAGCGTCCAGGCCGTATCCCAGCTCGTCAAGCAGTTCGGCCAGATGCAGAAGATGATGCGCCAGCTGGCCAAGGGCAAGATGCCCGACCTCCAGGGGCTGGCCGGGGGCCGCTGAGCACCCGAGCCGCAGCTCGGCGCGCGGGGCCGCTAACCTGCCCCGCCTATGTCAGTCAGAGTCAGGCTCACCCGCGTGGGCTCGAAGAAGAACGCCGTGTGGCGCGTGGTGGTCGCAGACCAGCGCTCGCCGCGTGACGGCCGCATCATCGAGTCCATCGGGCACTACAACCCGCAGACGGAGCCTTCGACGATCGTCATCGATCGCGAGCGGCTCGACCACTGGATCGAGCAGGGCGCGCAGCCGACCAACACCATCCGCAAGCTGATGCGCGCGCCCAACACAGAGACCCAGGTGGTCAAGCCGGCCGACGTGCCGGAGCCGGAGGAGGTCTCGGACGCCCCACCGGCCGAGGCCGCGGAGTCGGGCACCGACCCGGGCTCCGCGGATGACGCCGGTCCGGACACGGGCGCGGAGGCCGCTGCTGCCGACGCCCGCCCCGAGCCTGCCGACGCCGACCCTGCCGACGCCCGCCCCGAGTCTGCCGACGCCGACCCTGCCGACGCCGGCCCCGAGTCCACTGCGCCCAGCGCCGCCGAGCCCACCGACACCGGCGACGCGGCCAAGCCCGAGGGCTAGCCGGAAACCTGCCCGCGCGCGATGGAGAGCCTCCTCGCGTACCTCGCTCGCGCCTTGGTCGACGAGCCTGGGCAGGTCGAAGTCGAGTCCTTCGAGGAGGAGGACGGGACCATCGTTCTCGAGCTGAGCGTGGCCGAGGAGGACGCCGGCAAGGTGATCGGTCGCGGGGGACGCACGGTGTCAGCGCTCCGCACACTGGTGAAGGCGGCTTCCGTCAAGCAGAATCGGCGAGTTCTCGTCGACGTGATCGACACCGACTGACCGGTCGTGGCTCGGAAGCCTCGTCTGGTCACCGTCGGACGGGTGGGCCGTGCGCATGGCCTGGACGGAAGCTTCAAGGTCAACCAGCCAGTCCGCGACTTCACCCCCGGATTGGTCGTGACCGTCGCTCGCACCCAGCGGCGGGTGGAGCGCGCGGCCGGCACCGCCCGTCACCCGCTGATCCGACTCGAGGGCATCTCCGACCGCGAGGCGGCTACCGCCCTGGGTGGCGAGGCGCTCCAGATAGCCGAGATGGAGACGCCGCCCGAGGCCGGCGAGTTCCGGATCGCCGATCTCGTCGGGTGCCGGGTCCAAGGGCTCGGCGCGGTGCAGCGCGTGCTGCCAGGGCCCTCTTGTGACGTGCTCGAGCTCGACGGCGGCGTGCTGGTGCCGTTGATCACCGACGCCGTGGTTCAAGTCGACGTCGAGGGGCGGCGCATCGAGGTCAACCACACCTTCCTGGGCCTCGAGGAACCTTCATGAAGATCGACGTGTTCACTCTCTTTCCCGGCTGGTTCGAGTTCTTCGAAGGGCAGCGCCACGTGCGCAACGCCGTAGAGCTCGGGCATGAGCTGACGGTCGTGGACCTGCGGTCGACGACTCCTCTGCGAGCGGGCCAGGTCGATGACACCCCCTACGGCGGTGGCGCAGGCATGGTGCTCCGGGTGGATGTGGTGGAGGCGGCACTGCGCGTGCGCTGGGACACGGACCCGGTGGAGGGGAGGGGGTCGCGCCGGGTCGTGGCCCTGTCCGCTTCGGGACGGCCATTCGACGACGCCCTCGCCTCCGAGCTTGCCGGCGAGGACGAGGTGGCGCTGTTGTGCGGACGCTACGAGGGTTTCGACGAGCGGGTGCATGAGCACCTGGCCACCGACGTCGTGTCGATCGGCCCGTACGTGCTCGCGGGCGGAGAATTGGCGGCGATGGTGGTCTGCGACGCCGTATTGCGGAAGTTGCCCGGCGCTCTCGGGCATGAGTCCAGCGCCGTCGAGGAATCGTTCAGTCCCGCCCTGGGGGGAGCGCCCGAGTACCCCCAGTACACACGGCCCGCGGACTGGCGGGGTCACGGCGTGCCCGCGGTGCTTTCCTCGGGCGATCACGCCCGGGTTCGCGCTTGGCGCCTGGAGCAGAGCCGGCAGCGCGCCGACTCGGGCTGAGCCGCTCCGAGGGGCCCTCCCGATCGGGCGACCAAGATGGCACCTACGGCCGCCGGGGTGCCTCCGCTATCCTTCGCCGCCGCGCGAGCCTGGAACATCGGCCCTCGCGCCTCCTCGTCATGAGCAGTGTCATCGACACCATCGAGCGTGCGCAACTGCGCCGCGTACCGGTCTTCCAGGCCGGCGACCGCCTGCGCGTGCACTTTCAGGTGGTCGAGGGCACCCGCAAGCGCACTCAGGTGTTCGAAGGTGTCGTCCTCAAACGCCAGGGCAGCGGAGCGAGGGAGACCTTCACGGTGCGCAAGCAGTCGTTCGGCGTCGGCGTGGAGCGCACGTTCCCCGTGCACTCCCCGAAGATCGAGCGCATCGAGGTGGCCGCTCGCGGCGCCGTGCGACGCGCCAAGCTCTACTACCTGCGCGACCGTGTCGGCCGCAGGGCTCGCGTGCGCGAGCGCCGCTTCACCGGCCAGGACGTCGAGGTCTACTCCGAGGGCGTGATGCCGCCGCCGGAGGCGGACGCTGCCGCCACCGATGCGGCTGCCACCGACCCGGCCGCCACCGACGTGGCCGAGGGCGCCGAGACCGCTCCGCCCGAGCCCGACCCGCGCAACGAGGGAGTCCAGGAGGTCGCAGAGGTCCCGGAGACCGAGAGCTCCGCCGAGTCCGGAGGAAGCGACGCTCCGGGCGCCGAAGCGGATGCTCCTCCGGCGGCAGACGATGCCGAGGACGCCGACGAGCGCGGCGCCTAGCCGCGCGAGGCCGGAATCGGACGAACACAGGTGGCGCGCGGCTCCAAACAGAGCCCGGCCGGCTCGCTGATCGAGCTGGTCTCGATCGTCGCTGTGGCCCTCGGCCTGGCGCTCGGCATCCAGGCTTTCCTCGTCAAGCCCTTCCGTATCCCGAGCGAGTCGATGGTGCCGACCCTCGCGGTCGGCCAGCGGGTGCTCGTCGATCGCGTGACCACCCGTTTCGGCGAGCCGGAGCGCGGCGACGTGATGGTGTTCAAGCCCCCGAGGGGCGCCGACGACAACGCCTGCGGCGTCAGGCATCCCGATGCCAGCCCGTGCCCGAAGGGGACCGACGACCGATCCGACATGAACTTCATCAAGCGCGTGGTTGCCTTGGAGGGCGATCGGATCGCGATCAGGCGGGGCCGGGTGATCCTCAACGGAGAGCTCCAGAACGAAGAGGAGAAGTTCATTCGCCGCGACCCCGGCTGCGCTACGTGCAACCTCCCCGAGGAGATCACGATCCCCAAGGACACCGTGTACATGATGGGAGACAACCGCGGCGAGAGCGCCGACAGCCGCGAATGGGGGCCCGTGCCCGAGGAGTGGCTCATCGGCAAGGCTCGCGTCACTTACTGGCCGCCGGGGCGGGTAGGCACCCTGTAGCCGAGGGCTTCCGCCCGGGGGCCGGCCTATGATCCGGCCCGGATCGTGGGCGACCAGGGCACAGCCGAGGACTTCATGGCCGTGGACCCGGCCGCGGGACTGGAGTCCGCCGTAGCAGTGGAGCCGGCGGGAGCGGAGGCCGTGGGAGCGATCCAGGAGGCGACACCCACGCCCCCCGTCCGCCGTCCCCGTCGCACGAATCGCCGCAACCGTCGCCGCGGCCAGACCGGCAGACGGCTCTTTGCCTTCGATCGCGAGCTGGGCCGGCGCTTCGTGGCCGGAGCCGATGAGGCGGGGAGAGGCTCCCTCGCAGGACCGCTTGTGGCCGCCGCCGTGCTCTTCGACTTCGAGCGACTGACCCTCGCCGATCGCCGGGCGCTCAGCCGGCTCAACGACTCCAAGCAACACAGCGAGGCGGCCCGGGAGGAGCTCTACCCGCTCGTCATGCGGGCGGCTTCCAGCACCGCCATCGTCTCCCGCTGTGTACGGGGGATCGATTCGCGAGGCCTGCACGTGACGAACCTCGATGCCCTTCGATCCGCGCTCCTCAGGGTGGCGCGCGACGGCACCCTCTGCCTCGTGGACGGCTTCAGGGTGCCGCCGTTCAACCACGAGCAGCGAGCGGTGGTCGATGGCGACTGCCGCAGCGCGGCTATCGCTGCGGCCTCCGTTCTCGCAAAGGTCACACGCGACCGGTTCATGCGCCACGCGGCCGGCGATCATTCGCAGTGGGACTTCGCCACCAACGTCGGCTATTCGACACCTGAGCACCGGGCAGCGATCGCCGCCCACGGGGTGTCGCCGCTGCACCGGATGTCGTTCCAGTCGATCGCCTACAACCAGCTGAGGCTCGCGCCGCAATAAGGAATCAATCATCTAGAACGCGTTCTCCACGTGGTCCAGCGCGAGCAGGGCACCGCGGCGGTCGACGGTCACTCCGATCGCGTCGAAGCGTAGGGCCGGTCTGCGAGGCGGATCGCAGGTCCGCGCCCGAAGCCATTCCCGCGCGAGTAGCCGTAGCCGCCGCCGTTTTGCCGTTCCGATCGAGTCGAGCGGACCCGCGGGGCCTCGCCTACCACCTGTGACGCGAGTCTTGACCTCGCAGAACACCAACGCCGTGTGGTCGGCGGCGACGATGTCCAGTTCACCGAGGCGACAGCGCCAGTTGCGCTCGACTATCGAGTAGCCCGCACGAGTCAGGTGCTCGGCCGCGAGCCTCTCTCCGTGCTCACCGAGGGTCCGGCGGGGGTCGGGGGCGGGCTCTGGATCCACGCCACTGACGTTAGGTCTCGCCGGCGCACTAATGGGTGACGAGCGCGACGATTCAGCGACGATTCCTTCGACCGTTGTCGCAAAGTTGGTACACGAACGCCCCCACAGGGAGGTCGCCGCGGCCTAGCTTGGTCGGCGTGCTTGCCAGCATCCCCACCTTCGCCCTTGTCGGGGTCGACAGCCGGGAGGTCACGGTCGAGGTCGACGTCCGCCGCGGCCTTCCCGCGTTCACGCTCGTCGGGCTTCCCGACGCGGCGGTGCGCGAGGCGCGGGAACGTGTGCGCGCTGCACTCCTGAACTCCTCCCTCGACTTCCCGCTTCAGCGACTCACGGCCAACCTCGCGCCTGCCTCGATGCGCAAGGCCGGACCGAGCTTCGATCTCGCTCTGGCCCTCGGCGTGCTCGCGGCCAGTGGCCAGGTCCCATTTGAGGCGGTGAGTGGAACGGCCGTGTGCGGCGAGCTGTCGCTGAGCGGTGCCCTGCGCCCGTTCAGGGGCGCGCTGGCCACGGCTCTGGGCGCCCGTGCCGCAGGGTACGAGCGCTTGATCGTGCCCGTCGAGAACGCGAGCGAGGCGGCGCTCGCGGACGGGCTCGAAGTGCTGCCGGTAGGTTCCCTGCAGCGCTTGGCCGACCTTCTCCATGGTCGCTGGAGGCCCGAGCCGGCGCGTCCGCGCCCCGCGGGCAACGACACGGGACCGCACGCTCCCGACCTTGCTGACGTCCGCGGCCAGGCCGATGCGAAGCGGGCGCTCGAGATCGCCGCCGCGGGCGGCCACAACCTGCTGATGGTGGGGCCGCCCGGAGCCGGGAAGACGATGGTCGCCCGCAGGCTGCCAGGTATCCTGCCGCCGCCTTCGTTCGACGAAGCGCTGGAGATCACGCGCATACAGGGTGTGGCCGGTCTGGGAGACGGGCGCCTGGCCGCCGAGCGCCCGTTCCGGGCGCCACACCACACGATCTCGCCGTCCGGTCTCGTGGGCGGCGGATCGTATCCCCGGCCGGGGGAGATAACCCTTGCCCACAGGGGCGTGCTGTTCCTCGACGAAGTCGCCGAATTCTCCCGAGCCGCGCTCGAAGCGCTGCGCCAGCCGCTCGAGGACGGGTTCGCCGAGATCACCCGTGGCCAGCGGTCGCTCACCTTCCCGGCGCGGACGATGCTCGTCGCGGCCTGCAACCCGTGTCCGTGTGCACGGCCGGCGGGTGACTGCCGCTGCAACGACGTGGACCGGCTGCGCTACAGCCGCAGGCTCAGCGGTCCCCTGCTCGACCGAATCGACCTCGTCTGTCAGGCGGCCGCGCCACCGGCGGCTGAGCTCGTCGATCGGCACGGTGAAGCGCTCGAGCGCTCTTCGGTCATCCGGGAGCGGGTGATCTCCGCGCGCGAGCGTCAGTGCCACCGGCTGGGGGGCAGCGGCGCGTACTGCAATGCCGACATGGACGGCAGACTCACGCGACGTCATGGCGCTCTCGGCGACGAGGCGGTCGAGCGCCTGCTCGGATCGGTCGAGCAGGGTGGGCTTACCGGGCGCGGACACGACCGTGTGCTGCGCCTCGCACGGACCATTGCCGATCTTGCCGGGCGGCCGTGCATCTCGCCGACCCATCTCGAGGAGGCGCTCGGCTACCGGCTGGCCTCCCCGGTCGGGATCGCGGCATGACCGGCTCCGTCGTGGGCACCGCCTGCGACGCCTGCCTTCGTCGCGGCTATCTGGTGGGGCGCCTGGCCACGCACATCGCCGGGCTGCTTGACCGCCCCCACGGGCGCGTCGCCGGGCTGCTGGCGCTGCCGGATCAGAAGCTGGTCGAGGCGGTGGCCGGCGAGCACGCCGGCGATGCCCTCGCCTTCCTCGAGGAGTTCGATGCCGTCCAGGCGAGGGCATCCGTCGAGCGTTCCGGGGCCGTGGCCGTGTGCCGTCACGATCAGAGCTATCCCGCTCAGCTCGGGAACCTCGTCGATGCCCCACGGGTCCTGTTCGTGAAGGGGCGAGGCGACCTGGCGTCCTTATCCGGCGCGGACCCGGCCGTGGCCGTGGTGGGGGCGAGGCGGGCGTCCACCTACGGTCTCGAAGTGGCCCGCGAACTCGGGCGCGGGCTCGGTGCGGCGGGCGTGACCGTCGTCAGTGGGCTGGCGCTGGGGATCGATGCTCAGGCCCACCGGGGGTGCCTCGAGGGAGACGGCGCGCCGGTGGCCGTGCTCGCCTGCGGTCCTGACATCCCGTACCCCCGGACCAACCGCCGCCTCTACGAGCGGATCTGCGAGCGAGGCCTGGTGATCGCCGAGCTACCGCCGGGCCAACGCGCCTTTCGATGGAGCTTTCCCGCGCGCAACCGGATCATGGCCGGGCTGGCGAGGATGACGGTGGTGGTCGAGGCGGCGGAGCCGTCGGGCTCCCTGATCACGGGCGACTTCGCCATCCAGCTCGGCAGGCCGGTGGGCGCCGTCCCCGGGCAGGTCACCTCATCCCGGTCCGCGGGCAGCAACGCGCTGCTCAAGGACGGAGCCACATTCATCACCTCGGCCGCGGACGTGCTCGACGAGCTGTTCGGCTCCGACCGGCCGCGGTCGAGCTCCGGCCCCAATCAGAGGCAGGCCGGATTCGCGCCACCCGGCGACCCCGTACAGCGGCTGCTGCTCGAGGCGGTCGAAGCCGGCCTGGGAGTCGACGGCGCGTGCGCGCACAGCGGCCTGCCCATCCACGAGGTGAGGGCGGGTCTGTCCCGTCTCGAAGCATCGGGGCACGTGAGCCGCGACGCCCTGGGGATCTACCGGCGAACCGCAGCGCGGTGACGGCACTAGTCTCCGACCCCAATGGCGCCGCCCCGACTGTTGAGCATCGCCGGCTCGGATTCGGGCGGGGGCGCCGGGATCCAGGCCGACCTCAAGGCCTTCAGTCGCTGCGGGGTTCACGGCATGACGGCGATCACAGCGGTCACGGCCCAGAACACCGTTGCCGTGTGCGAGGTCTATCCGCTTCCTCCGGAGGCGATCGTCGAGCAGGTCCGGGCGGTCGCGAAGGACATCGGCGTCGACGCGGTCAAGATCGGGATGCTCGGAAGCGTGGAGACGATCCAGGCCGTCGAGCGGGCTCTCGATCTCATAAGCGAGGCTCCTGTCGTGCTCGACCCGGTGATGGTGGCGGAGAGTGGGGCCCGGCTGCTGGACGAGGAGGCCGTCGAGGCGCTGCGCACGCGGCTCGTACCGCGGGCGGCCGTGGTCACACCGAACCTCTCAGAGGCCCGTGTGCTCACCGGCGAAGGCGAGGAGCTTCCGGGCGAGGAGCTGGTACGAGCTGTTCACGCCTTGGGGCCGGGCGCGGCCGTGGTCACAGGCGGGCACTCCGAGACGGCAACCGACCTCTTCTTCGACGGGGGGCAGGTGGTCGCAATCCCGGGTGAGCTCCATCCCGAGGGTGCGGCGCATGGTTCCGGCTGTACCCACTCCTCGGTGCTGGCCGCGCACCTTGCCCTCGGGTTTTCCACCGAGGAGTCGGCGCGCCGGGCGAAGCGGGTGGCGTCCGAGGCGGTGCGCGACGGTCTACGTGATATCGGAGCAGGACCGGGACCCGTAGACGTCTTCGGCCTCTGCGAAGACCAGGCACGCGGCCCGGCCCGAGACGATGCTCTGACATAATCGTCGGGCGAGCCCGCCCGTACGGTGTGCGAACGCCGACACCGACACCTGGAGACCCTTGATCAAGTTCCTTCGCATGAAGCCGGGCCACGGCGAGATCCTGTTGACCGAGGGCGACCGCCGGGTGCGTGAAGAGGAGGAAAACCTGGTGGCGGAGTTCCGCCGACAGCTCGACGAGGGCATGTGGGCGGCCGTTCCCGTCGAGAATCCCGGCAGCGGCAGGCGCGAGGCTCAGATGGTGCGTGACTACTCCGAGATCCCGCCCGACGCGGAGCGGGTGATCTTCTTTCCCCGCGCGGCCGGCGGCTGACGCCTCGCCGATGCTGCTGGCTCTGCTCGTACTTGCCCTGATGGCGGCGATCCTGGCCGCGCCTCTCGTTGCCCGCACGATCGCCGGCCGTAGGTCGGAGACCTCCAGGCGCCGGCGGGTCCCCCGCGCGGCGCCCCTCTCCTACGACCCGGGGCGCGAGAGGCGAGCCGAGCAGCGCGCCCGCGAGCTGCTTCGCTCGTGTGTGAACGACGAGGAGTGGGCGATGTACCGCGATCTGGGATTTATCCGGGTGGCCGGAAAGCACCGCCCCAGGGGTCGCCGCGCGACTGACGCACGCGATACGGGTGCGCGCAGCGCCGGCACGTTTCACAACAAGCTCGAAGGCCCGGACGCCCGCAATGCCGAGCCGCCCTATGCCTACCTCATCTACCCGCACAAGCCGATCCTGGCCTACGTGCCCGCCACGGCCCAGTTGCTGAGCGAGTACTGCGTGGAGTTCCCCGACCTCACCGGCGATGGAGCCACGCGCCTCCCGGCCTCCGATGACGTGCTCGCCAAGTGGATGGCGCTGACCTCCGACGAGAACCGGGTGATCGGACGGGCCAACATGCACCTGGTGGGCCGCCAGCTCGACCCCGCGCGCATGCGCCGCGACCTCTGGCGGCTCTCGGAGTGGGAGCGCCGCCGCGGCGCCCCGGGCTCCGTCGGGACTCGGCGGGCGTGAGCCCGGATCTCCGCGCTCGCAGCCGGGTTCAGCTCGAGGGTCCAGAGCGCGCCGTGGCGCGTGCCTACCTGAAGGGCATCGGCTACGACAGCGAGGCGCTGCAGCGGCCGATCATCGGCATCGCGAACACCTGGACCGAGGCGATGCCGTGCAACTTCCACCTACGCGGGCTGGCGGAGAGGGTGAAGGAGGGTGTGCGCGCCGCCGGCGGCACCCCGATGGAGTTCAACACGGTCGCGGTGTCGGACGGCATAGCGATGGGCACCGAGGGCATGAGGGCCTCGCTCGTGAGCCGGGAGGTGATCGCCGACTCGATCGAGCTGGTGGCCCGCGGCCACTTCTTCGATGGCGTGGTCGCCCTCTCGGGATGCGACAAGACCATCCCCGGCTGCGTCATGGCGCTGGCCCGGCTCGACCTTCCCTCGCTGATGCTCTACGGGGGGTCGATCAAGCCGGGCAGGTTCAAGGGCGAGGACGTGACCATCCAGGAGGTCTTCGAGGCGGTCGGCGCCCACGCCGCCGGCGACATGTCCGACGAAGACCTGGCCGAGCTCGAGTCGGTCGCCTCGCCGGGCGCGGGCGCCTGCGGCGGCCAGTTCACCGCGAACACGATGGCCATGGCCTTCGAGATGCTCGGCATCTCTCCCATGGGCAGCTCGATGGTGCCGGCCGAGGAGGGTAAGAAGGGCAAGGTCGCGCAGGAGTGCGGCAGCCTGATCATGGACCTGCTCGAGCGCGACCTGCGCCCGAGCGCGATCATCACCGAGACCTCGCTCCATAACGCCATCGGCGCCGTCGCCATGACCGGCGGCTCCACCAACGCCGTGCTGCACCTGCTGGCCGTGGCCAGCGAGGCCGGCGTGGAGCTCTCCATCGACGACTTCGACCGCATCGCTTGGCGCACCCCTCTGCTCGCGGACCTCAAGCCCTTCGGTCGCTACGTGGCGCCCGACCTGTGGCGTGCCGGCGGCGTGCCGCTCGTGGCCAGCAGAATGGCGGAAGCCGGCCTGCTCGAGCCGGAGGCCATCACGGTGACGGGTCGTACCGTCGGAGAGGCGGCGCAGTCAGCCGAGGAAGCGGAGGGCCAGCCCGTGATCCGGCCGCTGTC
>JACCUE010000098.1 GCA_013812005.1 Thermoleophilaceae bacterium | reverse complement strand
AGCCGAGCGCGCGCGCACCGCTGGCGCTCCGAGTGCGACGCCGTGGCGGTGGGGATCAACACCGCGAGGATCGACGATCCGCTCCTGACCGCCCGGGTCGAGGGTGTGGCGCGTCAGCCCCGGCGTGTTGTGTTCGACTCCGAGGCCGGCCTGTCGCCCGATTCTCAGCTGGTGCGCAGCGCCCACGAGGTGCCCGTGATGCTCGTCTGCTCGCGGGCGGCCAAGCGCACCGCCACGGACGGTCTGCGCAACGCCGGAGTCGACGTGATCGTCTGCTCCGGTCAGAACGAGGCCGCGCGGGTGGAGTGCGCTCTCGACGCGCTGGGTGCGCGCGGTGTCCAGTCGCTGCTGCTCGAGGGCGGCCCCCATCTGGCGGGCACCTTTCTCGAGGCGGATGAGATCGACGAGGCGCGGATGTTCATCGCCCCGATCGTCGTGGGCGGCCGGGAGGCCAAGGGCGCGATCGAGGCCGAGGGCGTCGAGCTGATCGGCCAGGCGCCGCGGGCGCTGGCCACCGACGTCGAGCGGATCGACGATGACGTGCTGATCACGGCGAGACTGAGGGAGTGGTAGGCACGTGTTCACCGGCCTCGTCCAGACCATGGGCACCGTCAGCGCGTCCGACTGCGGGCGGCTGACCGTGGAAACCGAGCGGCCGCTCGACCTGACCGAGGGCGGCTCGGTGGCGGTGAGCGGCGTGTGTCTGACCGCCACCCGCGTCGGCGACAGCGGCTTCGACGCCGAGACGGTCGACGCGACGCTGCAGCGCACGTCGCTCGGCGGCTTGCGGGCGCGAGACACGGTGAACATCGAGCTCCCCCTGCGTGCGGGTGAGCCCTTCGGGGGGCACATGGTGCAGGGCCACGTCGACGGCGTGGGGACCGTCGACGCCGTGACCGAGGAGAGCGTGGGGCGCAGCGTGCGCATCTCGGCCGGCCCCGACATCCTGCGCTACGTGGTCGACAAGGGATCCATCACCGTCGACGGTGTGTCGCTCACGGTGGCCGCGGTCGGCGAGGACTTCTTCTCCGTAGCCCTGATCCCGGAGACGCTGGAGGGCACCACCCTCGGGGCCGCGACCGCGGGAGCGCCGGTCAACCTCGAGGTCGACGTGTTGGCCAAGTATGTGGAGAAGCTGGTCACGAGAGGCGCTCACGCCGCATGACCCAACCACCCTTCAGCACGATCGAGGAGGCGCTCGAGGACGTCCGGGCCGGACGCATGGTGGTGGTCTGCGACGCCGAGGACCGCGAGAACGAGGGCGACCTCACGCTCGCGGGCCAGTTCGCCACGCCCGAGGCGGTCAACTTCATGGCCAAGGAGGGGAGGGGCCTGATCTGCCTGGCGCTCACTCCCGAGCGCTGCGACGAGCTCGGGCTCGACCTGATGGCCGCCAAGAACGAATCGCCGTTTCAGACCGCCTTCACCGTCTCCGTCGAGGCGCGCGAGGGGATCTCCACCGGCATCTCGGCCCACGACCGCGCCCGCACCATCCAGGTGGCGATCGACCCGCGCTCGCGGCCCCAGGATCTGGTGCAGCCCGGCCATATCTTTCCGCTGAAGGCCAAGACCGGCGGAGTGCTCGAGCGCACGGGCCAGACCGAGGCGGCGGTGGACCTGGCGCGCCTGGCCGGCCTGAGTCCTTCGGGAGTGATCTGCGAGGTGATGAACGACGACGGCACGATGGCGCGGGTGCCCGACCTCGAGCGTTACTGCGCCCGCCACGGTCTGAAGATGATCACCGTGGCCGACCTGATCGCCTACCGCCGCCGCCACGACAAGCTGATCGAGCGCGTGGTCGAGACCCGGCTGCCGACTGCCTTCGGCGAGTTCAACGTCGTGGGCTTCCGGTCGATGGTCGACGACAAGCACCACGTGGCGATGGTCAAGGGGGAGGTGGCCGACCAGGACGACGTGCTGGTGCGGGTGCACTCCGAGTGCCTGACCGGCGACGTGTTCCACTCGCTGCGCTGCGACTGCGGCCAGCAGCTCGAGGACGCCCTGCTGCGCATCGAGCACGAGGGCCGCGGCGTGTTGCTCTACCTGGCCCAGGAGGGTCGTGGGATCGGGCTCCTCAACAAGCTCAAGGCCTACAAGCTCCAGGAGGAGGGCCTGGATACCGTCGACGCCAACCTCGAGCTGGGCATGCCCGCCGACCTGCGCGACTACGGCATCGGGGCCCAGATCCTCGTGGATCTCGGGCTCACTTCGATCCGGCTGCTGACCAACAACCCGAAGAAGATCGTGGGCCTGGAGGGCTACGGCCTGAGGGTCACCGACCAGGTGCCGATCGAGCACCCGCCGGGCGATCACAACAAGGCCTACCTGCGAGCCAAGGCGCAGAAGCTCGGGCATCTGCTTCACCACCAGGGGCTGGCCCTCGATGAGGAGATGATCCAGGAGGAGCGGATCTCAGACCGCGAGCGCGCGGGTGGCGCGACGCCGGCGGTCCGGCCCGAGGACGAGCGCGCGGGTGGGTGAGGAGGAAGGCCAAAGGGGGGCGCCGCCCCCCTTTGATCGCTTCGCGATCGCCGTCGGGCGCTTCTACTCAGAGCTGGCGGACCGTCTCGTCCAAGGTGCGCGGCAGACCTTCGAGGCCACGGGCGCGGAGGTCGAGGTCCATGACGTGCCCGGGGCCTACGAGCTGCCGCTGGCCGCGCTGTACTGCGCTCAGTCGGGGCGCTACGCGGGGGTCGCGTGCCTCGGAGCGGTGATCCGCGGGGAGACCGACCACTACGACTACGTGTGCGCGGAGGCCGCGGCGGGGATATCGCGGGTTTCGCTTGACACCGGGGTGCCGTGCGCCTTCGGAGTGCTCACTGTCGACACCATGGAGCAGGCGCTCGCGAGAGTCGGTGGGGGCAAGCGCCACCAGGGTGAGGACGCGGCTCATGCCGTGATCCGGATGGCCGAGCTGCGCGCCGCGCTCGCCGTCGGCGATGGGGGGGTTGCAAAGGGGGGCGGTGCCCCCCTTTGATGGCATCGACGCCATCCAACGTCAACCTCATCAGCGACACCCAGACCCGGCCGACGGCGGCCATGCGGCGTGCGATCGCCGAGGCGGAGGTCGGCGATGAGCAGAAGCTCGCGGACCCGACGACGCTGCGCCTGCAGGAGCGGGTGGCCGATCTGCTCGGCCACGAAGCGGCGCTCTTCCTGCCGAGCGGCACGATGTGCAATCTGATCGCCTTCCGCCTGCATCTGAGGCCGGGGGGTGACGAGGTGATCCTCGCCGCCAACTCCCACCCGGTCGGCTTCGAGGCGGGCAGCCCGGCCGCGGTCAACGGCGCGATGACCCGTCAGCTGGATGCCCCCGACGGCATCTTCTCGGGAGCGGAGGTGGAGGCCGCGGTGCGCGCGCCGGGGGATCGTTACGCGCCCCGCTCGCGGCTGGTCTCGGTCGAGCAGACGACCAACCTCGGCGGCGGGCGCGTGTGGCCTCTGGCCGCTGTGCGCGAGGTGCTGGAGACCGCACGCGGTCATGGCCTGCGAACCCATCTGGACGGCGCGCGCCTGATGAACGCCGTGGTGGCCTCGGGCGACGAGGCCGCGGCCTGGGCAGCCGGCTTCGACACCGCCTGGCTCGACTTCAGCAAGGGCCTGGGCGCCCCGGCGGGTGCCGTGCTCGCCGGCTCGGCGGCGCTGATCGAGGAGGCGTGGCGTTACAAGCAGATGCTGGGCGGAGCCCTGCGCCAATCCGGGATCCTGGCGGCGGCCGCCCTCCACGCGCTCGACCACCACGTCGAGCGCCTGGCCGAGGACCATTCCCACGCGCGGATCCTGGCCGACGGCCTGGCCGAGCTCGGCGGCGTCTCGATCGACCCGGGCGCCGTGGAGACCAACATCGTTCTGTTCGAGGTGGCCGACGCTCCCGCGCTGGCCGCGCTCGTGGCCGAGCACGGCATCGAGGTGGGCGCCCTCGGCCCTCACCGGATGAGGGCCGTCACCCACCTGGACGTAAGCCGGCGAGACATCGATACGGCGCTCGAGGCCTTCCACGCAGCCGTCCCTTGCTAGGGTCCGCGCCGTGCCAAGGGTCTGCTACGTGTGCAAGAAGGGTCCGGCGTTCGGCAACAGCCGAAGCCACTCCATGGTCGCCACCCGGCGCCGCTTCAATCCGAACCTGCAAAAGGTCCGGATCGACGTCTCCGGCACCTCCAGCCGGGAGTACGTCTGCACCCGCTGCCTCAAGGCCGGCAAGGTGACCAAGGCCCTCTGATCTCTCGCAGCGCCCTCCCCGTCGGGCTGAAACCCGTCGGGGCCGAGGTGTAGAAGGTGTCGGTGCCCGACCAGAGCCTCGTCCGCTTCCGTAAAGTCGTGGCCGCTTCGCTGGCTGAGCTGGAGGCCCGCCGCAGCGAGGTGAACGACCTCAACGTGTTCCCGGTCGCCGACGGCGACACCGGCGACAACATGGCGATGACCATGCGCGCGGTGCTCGAGGAGCTGGATGGGCTCGACGGAGCGCCCATCGACGTGATCGGGCGGGAGGAGCTGGTGTCCGCGGTCGCGCGCGCGGCGCTGCTCGGGGCGCGGGGCAACAGCGGCGTGATCCTCTCCCAGATCGTGCGCGGGGCGGCGGAGGAGCTGGCTTCGCGCCCCGGCGAGCTGGTGGACCCCGTCCTGGTGGCCGCAGCCTTTGCGCGCGCCGCCGACGCGGCCTATGACTCCGTGCGTGATCCGGCCGAGGGCACGATGCTCAGCGCGGTACGTGCCATGGCCCACCGGGTGGCCCATGACATCGCCCACATCGACACGCCACGGCTGGGGCCCGACGCCACTCCGGCTGAGCAGGACGAGCTGATCGCCGAAGTGCTGGAGCGCGCGCTCGACGCCGCCAACGAAGCGGTGGCTCGCGGCCCCGACCAGCTGGCCGTGCTCAAAGAGGCCGGGGTCGTGGATGCGGGGGCCTATGGATTGACGGTGATCATCGCCGGCGTCGTGGCGGCTCTGCGCGGTGGGGAGGAGGCCGGCCTGGCCCACCAGCCACCCCCTGGACGCGTTCACCAGTCGCTTTCCGCGCCGCCCGGGCACCTGCCGGAGCACGAGTCCTCGAGCTTCCGCTTCTGCACCAACTTCGCCGTCACCGGGGATGCGCTCGAGGGCCAGTCGTTCGTGGCCCGGCTCGAGGCGCTCGGCGACAGCGTGCTCGTGGTGGGCGACGAGCGCACCATCCGCGTTCATGTGCACACCGACGAGCCCGAGTCGGCGATCGCGGTGTTCGCGGGCGGCGGGACGGTGTCCCGCCTCGACGTGGCCGACATGACCGAGCAGGTCAGGCAGCGCTCTGCGCGCCTGTCCGCAGGCGGTCCGCCGGCCGAGCCGGCGGCCTGTGCGGTGGTGGCCGTGACCAGCGGTCCTGGAATCACCCGGCTCTACACCGAG
>JACCUE010000092.1 GCA_013812005.1 Thermoleophilaceae bacterium | reverse complement strand
TCGTATCGAAGCGCCAGGTCACCACGCTCATCACCAACCACACCTTCTCCGACCTGATCCTGCGCCCGCCGGGAGTCCAGAGCCTCGGTGACGCGCCTGACGAGAACCGGGGCTACAAGGCCCTGGGCGACGCGATGGCGGCCGAGAACGGCTACCTGAGCCAGAAGGGCTTCGAGCTCTACGACACCACGGGCACGACCGAGGACTGGACCTATCCTGCGACGGGCGGCTTCGGCTTCACCTTCGAGATCGGCTGTGTGACTCCCGAGGAGGCCGACGGCAAGCGGATCGGGTGCACCGAAGGCCACTTCCATCCGCCGTACAGCGAAGTCGTGAGGGAGTACGAGGGCACCACCGATCGCGCCGACGAGGGCGGTCGCGACGGCAGGGGCAACCGCGAGGCCTACCTCATCGCGCTCGAGAGCACGGCCAACACGGCGAGGCACTCGGTGATCGAGGGCAGCGCCCCGGCCGGAGCGGTTCTGCGCCTGAGAAAGACGTTTCAGACCAAGACGTCGCCCGTGATCCGCGGCGGCGAGCAAACCGACGTGATCGAGTTCGAGGACAATCTCGACACTTCGATGGAGGTCCCCCCGTCCGGGGCCTTCGAGTGGCACATCAACCCATCCACGCGCCCTGCGGTGGCCAAGTCCACCGGGCGCGTGGCGACTGGCGAGCCGAGCGCGAAGGTCGAGTTCACCGGCTCCCCCGCCTCCCCCGGCGACGGCGCCGCCCCCGACCCGGTCGACCCCAACAACAACAACCCGGCGAACAGCAACGACCATCCCTTCACGGTCCCCGCGAACGGCCCCGGGGTGGACAACGAGAAGTTCACGGTGCGGATCGAGTGGCAGACCGTCACGAGCGACTGGGACACGCGGCTGTTCCGCGACACGAACGCGAACGGGACGGTCGACGAGGGCGAACCGGAGGTCGGTGCCTCCCAGCAGGGCACCACCGACTTCGAGCAGGTCACCCTGTCCGGGCCGGACATCGCCGGGGCCTACGTGTTCCGGGTGAACAACTTCACGGCGATCGAGCCCTACGACGGTACGGTCACCTTCCAGGGCCCGGACCCCTTCGTCGCCGCGCAGGTCGAAAGCTGGACGCTGACCTGCGAGACCCCGGCCGGCACGGTGCGCGGCGCCCGTCAGGTCACGATCGACCGCGGCGAGCGGCGAACTCTCAATTTCACGTCTGCGTGCGTCGCGGGCCCTGGCGGGAGCTCTCGACGCAACTGCGTTGCCACCCGCGGCGGCGTCAAGGCGCGGGCGCTCGGCAAGGCGCGCCTGGGCCGCACCCGGACGAGCCAGCGGCGCGCTCTGGGTGCCAAGCGCCTGAAGTCGCACAGGGGGATCGACCGCTACTGCGTTCGCGGCGGTGGGCAGATGCGCATCGGTTACCCCACCAGGCGGCTCTCGTCGAAGATCAGCAAGCGCTCGCGCAAGCGGATCCGGCGCAAGGCCGTGCTGGCGATCAGCTCCAGCAAGCGCTTCCGGGTCGGCAAGGTCCGCACCGGCATGCGCCTCCCGGCGCTGCGGGAGCGCCTCAGGGGTGAGAGGCGCTACCGCGTCGGGCGCTCCGTGTGGTTCACGGCGCGCGGCGAGAGGTCGCGGCTGCTCTTCCGCACCCAGAAGGGCAGGGTGAGGGATGTGGGCCTGGGCGACAAGGCCCTCACCTCCACGCGGCGCGGCACGCAGCGCTTCCTGCGTGCTTGGGGCCGGCGCGGGCTGTAGGCCGGGCGCGGGCTGTAGCCGGCGCCGCGCCCCGGGAGGCTCGCGGCGCATTCCGGCGCCCCGACGGCGCCGGGCAGGGGGGCGAACCTGAGGGGTTGGCGGTCTTAACCGCGATATGCGCGGTTCTGGCGGCCACCCCCCTTTCGAGAAGCGGCTCTTGGCGCTACTGCGGCGCCAGCACGGGGTGGTCGCCAAGCAGCAACTCCGAGATCTGGGCCTCAGCGATGACGCTGTGGACCGGCGGGTGTGGCAGGGCAAGCTGTTGCGGGTCGAGCGCGGGGTCTATGCGGCTGGTCACGACCGCCTCACCGACGAGGGCCGGTGGTTGGCGGCCGTGCTTGGGTCGGGCGACGGAGCGGTTCTGAGCCACCGCAGTGCTGCCGGCTTGTGGGGCCTATGGCGACCGGGGCCGCTCACCGAGGTCACGGTGCCGCGCGACAACCGGCGCGACAGCCGAGGACGTCTCACGGTGCACCGCTCCACCCAGCTGCCATCCGCAGACCTGACGCGCAAAGCGAACATCCCGTGTACCCGTCCGGCTCGCACCCTGCTCGACCTCGCCGAGGTGGTGGACCGGCGCCCGCTGGAGCGCGCGATCGACGAGGCCGAGCGGCTGCGCCTGTGCTCGGAGGGCCAGCTTCGGGCTGTGGTCACGCGTCATCCCGGGCGGATCGGCGGCGCGCGCCTGGCCGCGGTGCTCGACGAGCACGATGTCGGCTCGACCGCCACCGCCAACGACTTCGAGGAGCTCTTCCTGTCGGTCTGTGATCAGCACAGCCTCCCGCGCCCTGAGTGCCAGGTGCGGGTGCTCGCATACCGGGTCGACTTTCTCTGGCGCGATCAGCGGGTGGTCGTCGAGACCGACGGCCGCGCCTCGCACACCACCCGCCGCGCCTTCGAGAGCGACCACGCGCGCGACAACGAGCTGGCCTCCGCGGGTTGGGCCGTGCGGCGCTTCACCTGGCTCCAGCTGACCCAGCGTCCCGCCTGGGTCGCCGCCAAGGTCGAAGAGGCCCTTGCTAGGCTCCCCGAGACCTCTATCGAGAAGTCATAAGCAGCGCCGCCAACCGGAGGCGGCACCGAAAGGAACATATGAAGCCAGAAGTAAGCCGCGTCACGGTTGAGATCGGTGGTACCGAGATCAGCCTCGAGACCGGCAAGCTCGCCAAGCAGGCGAGTGGATCCGTTGTCGTGCAGTCCGGAGACACCATGGTGCTCTCCACCGCCACGGCAGGAAACCTGAGAGACGTCGACTTTCTCCCGTTGACGGTCGACGTCGAAGAGCGGATGTACGCCGCGGGCAAGATCCCCGGCAGCTTCTTCAAGCGCGAGGGCCGGTCGGGCGAGAAGGGCACGCTGACCGCGCGCATGATCGACCGTCCCATCCGTCCGCTCTTTCCCAAGGGCTGGAGGCGTGAGACACAGCTCGTGTCGATCCCCATGTCGATCGACCACGTGCACCCCTACGACATCCTCGCGATGAACGGCGCCAGCGCCGCGCTGATGGTGTCCGACATCCCCTTCCCGACGCCGGTCGGCGCCGTGCGCATCGGCCAGGACGAGGAGGGCAGCTTCGTCGTCAACCCCGAGGAGGAGTGGAACCTCGAGTCGCCGCTGGACCTGGTGGTCTGCGGTACCGAGGAGGCGATCCTCATGGTCGAGGCCGGCGCCGACGAGATCTCGGAGGCCGAGATCCTCGACGCGCTCGACATCGCCCACGGCGAGATCAAGAAGCTCTGCGCCGCTCAGCGCGAGCTGGCCGAGAAGGCCGGCAAGGCGAAGACCGAGGTCGAGGTGCCGCAGGTCGACGAGAGCCTGTTCAGCCAGCTCACCACCCAGTTCGGGGAGAAGCTCTCCCAGGCCACCCAGGTGATCGACAAGCTCGAGCGCCAGGATGCGACCCGGAAGGTTCAGGAGGAGGTGTTCGCGGCCCTCGCCGGTGACGAGGCCGAGGAGGAGTACTCGATCAGGCAGGCCAACACCCAGATGGCGTTCGACCGACTGGAGAAGGAGACCATCCGGCGCCGGATCGCCGTCGACAAGAAGCGCCCCGACGGCCGTGGTGCGGACGAGATCCGCGACATCTGGATCGAGGTCGGCGTCGCGCCGCGCACGCACGGCTCCGCCGTGTTCACCCGCGGTCAGACCCAGGCGTTCTCGGTAGCCGCTCTCGGCACCGCGCGTGACGAGATGCGCCTGGACACGCTCGGCCTCGAGACGTCCAAGCGCTACTTCCA
>JACCUE010000058.1 GCA_013812005.1 Thermoleophilaceae bacterium | reverse complement strand
GGGCCTACGACCGCGCGCTGGCGCAGGCCTCCGCCGGCCGGGCGGAGCTGCATGCGGTGGCGGCGCCCGAGCTGGCGCCCCTGATCCAGGCGGGGGGCGAGGTCGACGAGCGCACCGTGGCGTGCGTGGAGCGTGCCTGCGGACCCCTCCGCGACGCGGACGTCGACACGGTGATCCTCGGCTGCACCCACTACCCGCTCGTGCGACCGCTGCTCCAGCGCACGC
Organism: Thermoleophilaceae bacterium; assembly: GCA_013812005.1. Classification (GTDB taxonomy): domain Bacteria; phylum Actinomycetota; class Thermoleophilia; order Solirubrobacterales; family Thermoleophilaceae; genus JAAYBF01. The sequence goes on along the minus strand of JACCUE010000058.1, from coordinate 9,899 downwards.
TGGGGCGCGGCGTCGAGATCGTGACCTCGGGCGCGGCGATCGCAACCGAGGTCGAGCGCGAGCTGGCCGGCCGAGGGCTTGCCGCACCGACCGATCGCCGCGGTCAGTACGGCTTCTTGTCCTCCGGCGATCCGGAGGAGTTCCGGCGCCTCGGCACCCGCTTCCTGCAGCTCCCGATCGCCCGAGTGGGGCACGTGCAGGTGGCCCGGCCCGTGCCCTCCGAGCCCGCCGGCGCGGAGGCGGCGTGAGGCGCGACGGCCGGGAGCCCGGCGAGCTGCGCGAGGTCTATATCCAGCCGGGATTCATGAGCTCGGCAAGCGGCTCCGCCCTCATCGAGATGGGCGGCACGCGCGTGATCTGCACCGCCTCGGTGGAGGAGGAGGTTCCAAGGTGGATGCGGGGCAAGGGCCGCGGCTGGGTCACCGCGGAGTACGGGATGCTCCCGGCCTCGACCGGCCGCCGAAAGCAACGGGACGTGTCGAAGGGCCGCCCCGACGGGCGCACCGTCGAGATCCAGCGGCTGATCGGGCGCGCGCTGCGCGGCGTCGTGGACTTCGAGCGGCTGGGCGAGCGCACGGTGTGGGTCGACTGCGACGTGCTGGAGGCCGACGGCGGCACCCGCTGCGCAGCCATCACCGGCGGCTATGTGGCCCTCGAGCTGGCGCTGCAGGGCCTGATCGCGGAAGGGCTCCTGGAGGCGCTCCCGCTCACGCAGTCCGTGGCGGCCATCTCCTGCGGCATGGTCGAGGGTGAGGCCCTGCTCGACCTAGACTACCCCGAGGACTCGACCGCCGAGGTGGACATGAACGTGGTGATGACCGGCGACGACGGCCTCGTGGAGGTGCAGGCCACCGGCGAGCGCACGCCGCTCTCGCGAACCTCGCTGGACGAGCTGCTCGGGCTGGCGGCCACGGGCATCGAGCGGCTGCGCGAGTTTCAGAGCGCCGCCGTCGCCCCGCCTGCCTCCTAGGGACCCTAGATCTGCCATGCGGCTCGTGCTCGCCTCACGCAATGCGCACAAGCTGCGCGAGCTCCGGGTGCTGATGGCCCCGCACGAGCTGGTCGCCCTGCCCGACGGGGTGAACCTGCCCCCCGAGACTGGCTCCACCTTCACCGACAACGCGCTCGCAAAGGCGCGTGCGGCGGCGGCGGCGACCGGCGAGCCGGCGCTGGCCGATGACTCCGGCATAGAGGCGTCGGCGCTCGGCGGCGCTCCGGGCATCGGTTCGGCCCGTTACGCCGGCGAGCGCGCCGGCGATGAGGAGAACCTGGCCAAGCTCCTGCGGGCCGTTCCTCCTGGCGGCGACACGCGGGTGGCCTACGTGGCCGCGCTGGTCCTTGTACGGCCGGATGGCGCCGAGATAGCCGTCGAAGGTCGCTGCGAGGGGTCCCTGACGCACGAGCCCCGCGGCGAGGGCGGCTTCGGCTATGACCCCGCGTTCGTGCCCGCCGATCGTGACGACGGCCGCACGATGGCCGAGCTCTCGGTTGAGGAGAAGGACGCCATCAGCCACCGCGGGCGGGCGGCGCGGGCGCTGTTAGCGCGCGTCGAGGCAATCGAAGGGGGGCACTGCCCCCCTTCGCAACCCCCCGAGGGAACCAGAGGGGGGCACCGCCCCCCTTCGCAATCCCCCCGGCAAGAGGGCGGCTCTCGGTGATCGGCCCCTTGCGGGCGGTCCGTCCGGCCGGCCAGCCGCCGAGCAAGACCCGCGCCGCCGGCGTCTCGATCGTCTCGAACTCGCTGCTGATCATGCTCAAGCTGGTGGCAGGAGTGATCACGGGGTCGGTGGCGATCATCACCGAGGCGGTGCACTCGAGCATCGACCTGATCGCGTCCATCATCGCCTACTTCTCGGTGCGTAAGGCCGATGAGCCGGCCGACGAGGATCACCCCTACGGCCACGCCAAGATCGAGAACCTGTCGGCAGTGATCCAGGGGATGCTGATCCTGGTGGGGGCCGCGATCATCGTGTTCGAGTCGACCCGGCGGCTGGTGGACCCGCCCGAGGTGCATTCGCTCGGCTTCGGCATCGGGGTGATCGCCTTCTCGGCTGTGGCCAACCTTGTCGTGTCCACCTACCTGTACCGGCGGGCCGACGCCACCGGCTCGCCCGCGCTCGAGGGCGACGCCGCGCACCTGCGTACCGACGCCGCCACTTCGGCCGGGGTGCTCGCGGCCCTCGTGCTGGTCGAGGTCACGGGCCTGCAGATCCTCGATCCCATCACCGCGCTGGTCGTCGCGGTGGCGATCGTGGGAGCGGGCGTGCGGATCCTGACACGATCCTCCCGCGTGCTGGTCGACGAGGCGCTTCCCGCCGACGAGCTCGACGCCGTGCGCGAAACGCTTGCCAAGTACGCCACGCCCGAGGTGGCCGGCTACCACAAGCTGCGCGCCCGCCGGGCAGGGAGCCGGCGCTACGTGGATCTGCACGTGCAGTTCGCGGAGGGGACCACCCTGAGGCGCGCCCACGAGATCACGCACGAGTTGCAGGGGGCGATCGCGCTGCGCCTGCGCGACGCGGACATCCTCATCCATCTGGAGCCAGAGCAGAAACCCCCCGAGGACATCAGCGCGGGCTGACTGCGGTGACGGCGGATCCGGCGTCCTCGCCGATCTCCCTCAGCGCAGGTTGACGGCGGCCGCCGCGGCCACCGCGAGCAGCACTCCGGCGTAGCCCTGATAGCCCTGAAGGAGCACCAGGAGGGCGGCGACGAGGCAGATGGCGACGGTCACCATCCATGAGATCCGCGGCAGGGGCACGGCGCTATTCTGACGGCGATGGCCGGCCCGCGCCCATTCGCCGCTCAGGGCGGGCCATGAGCGCGCCGCCCACGCCAGCCGGAGCGCCAGAGCGGCTGGTCGAGATGTCGGCGGACGTCCGTGCAGCGGTGCTGGTGGACCCCGCCGGCGGTCTGCTGTCGGCCAGTGGCACCGACCGCGCCCGGGCGCGGCGAATGGCCGGCCTCGCCCACGACCTGCTGGCCGCCGCGGACGCCGCTTCGGGGCCGAACGAGCACGTCGAGGCCCTCACCGGCGCCGGCGCCGTCTTCGCGGTGCGAGACGCCCGCCACACCCTCGCCTGCGTGACCCGCCGCCTGGCCCTGCCGGCTCTGGTGCTCTACGACATGCGCCAGACCCTCCTCGCGCTCGGGGAGGAGGCTTGAGGGAGCCGGCCAAGGGCCCGTTCGGACGCGCCACCGCCGTCGCCGAGGGCGTGGCTGCGGCCGTGCGACGACGCCAGCGCGACCGCGAGCCGCGCGTGCTGCTCTACCGCCGGGCCGGCGACCCACGCGTGCTCGCACCGGGGGCGAAGGGCCACGACGAGATCCTCGATCTGGCCGAGCGGATGATCGAGCTGGTCGACGAGGAGCAGGGCGGCCCGCGGCCGCGGGGCCCGGCCGCCGGCCGCACCGCTCGGCCGAGGCGAAGGGACGGGGAGGGGGTCTGACGATGGTCGCCCCGGAGCTGGTCGAGCGCGTGATCGCGCGGGCGCTCGCCCGCGGCGGCGACCTCGGAGAGCTGTACGCCGAGGACAGGCACGGCTTCAGCGTGACCCTCGACGATGGGCGCGTCGAGGATCCGCGGGCGGGCGCCGAGCGCGGCGCCTCGGTGAGGGTGGTGCGCGGCGAGGCAAGCTACTTCGGCCACGTGGACGGCACCGACGAGGCCTCTCTGATGAAGGTCGCCGACTCGGTCGCCCAGGCGGTGCGCGGCGACGAACGCCGGCCGGCGGCGCTCGGCGCGGTGCGGGTGGCGCAAGGCCATCCGGTCACTGAGCGCCCGCAAGGGGTCGCGGCGGCGCGCAAGGCGGAGCTGTTGCGCGAGTGCGACGAGCGGGCGCGGACGGCGGGCGCCGAGGTGGCCCAGGTGTCGGTGGGATACATGGAAGAGCGGCGCCTGGTCGAGGTCTTCAACTCCGACGGCTTGGCTGCCGCCGATGACCGCACTCGGGTCCGGCTCTCGGCCCAGGTGGTGGCGAGGCGCAACGGCGCGAGCGGCCCGCGGGTCGAGACGGGGACCGACACCCGTGGGGGCCATGCCGGGTTCGAGCTGCTGTCGGGCGATCCGGGCGCCGTTGCCGAATCGGCGGCGCGCAAGGCGCTCACCCTGCTCGACGCCGTCGACGCGCCCTCGGGCCGGCTGCCGGTGGTCGTGGGAAACGGATTCGGAGGCGTGCTGCTGCACGAGGCGGTGGGTCACGGGCTCGAGGCCGACGCCGTGCAAAAGCGCGCGAGCGTGTACGCCGGCAAGCTCGGACAGCAGCTGGCAGCCCCCTCGGTGACCGCCTACGACGACGGCCGGCGCACGGGGGAGTGGGGCAGTGACGGCATCGACGACGAGGGCACGCCGACGCGCCGCACCACCGTGATCGAGGACGGCTGCCTCACCTCCTACCTCTACGACCTCGTGCGCGCCCGCGCCGACGGGGTGGAATCGACCGGCAACGGCCGGCGCCAGTCCTTCCGCCACCTGCCCGTCCCGCGGATGACCAACACCTACTTCGCCCCCGGCGAGGCCACGCCCGAGGAGCTGATCGCCGGGGTGCAGCGCGGCCTGTACGCGGTCTCCTTCGGCGGCGGCCAGGTGGAGCCCGCCACCGGGGACTTCGTGTTCGGCGTCTCGGAGGGCTACCTGATCGAGGGCGGCAGGGTGACCGCTCCGGTGCGTGGCGCGACGCTGGTGGGCAACGGCCTCGAGGCCCTGCGCGCCGTCGACGGCATCGCCGGCGACCTGAGGATCGCCACCGGCTACTGCGGCAAGGCCGGTCAGACCGTGCCGGCCGGGGTAGGCCAGCCGCACGTGCGCCTGGCCGAGCTGACGGTGGGCGGCACGGGGTGAGCGCCGACCTCGAAGCCCTCGCGCGCGCCGGAGTCGAGGCCGCGCTGGCCGCCGGCGCGGGCGAGGCGGAGGCCTGGTGCGAGGACACCACGAGCCGCCAGATCCGGGTCTACGACGGTGCGGTCGAGAGCCTCAGCGACTCCGGCGGCAGGGGCATCGGCATCCGCGCCTTCCTCGACGGCCGGGTCGGCTACGCCTACGGCACCGATCTGGGCCCCGAAGGGCTGCGAACGATCGCGTCGACGGCAGCCTCGGTCGCCGCCGTGGCCGATCCCGACGAGTACGCCGGTCTTCCCGAGGTGTGCGGCGCGACGCCGGTGGAGGGCCTCGAGTCGCCGGCGATGGCGGGCTTCTCGACCGAGCGCAAGGTCGAGCTGGCGCTGGCCGTGGAGCGCGCCGCGCGCTCGCGGCCCGGGGTCACCCAGGTGGAGAACGCCGTCTACTCCGACTCCGAGGGCGCGGCGGCGATCGCCAACTCGGGCGGCTTCTCGGCGTCGTATGCCACCACCCGGGCGTGGGCCTACGCCTCGGCCTTCGCGGGCGACGGGGAGGATCTGATGACGGGGCTCGGCGTGGGCCTGGCCCGCGACCCCGCGGCTTTGGATCCCGAGGCGATCGGCGTCGAGGCCGCCGAGCGCGCCCTGGCTCTGGTGGGCGCCCGCCAGCCACCGGGCAGACGCTGCCCGGTCGTGCTGGACACCTTCGTCGCGGCCTCGTTCGCCGGCTTCATCGGCGGGATGCTCTCCGCCGACTCGGTGCAGCGCGGGCGGTCGCTGTTCGCCGGGCGCCAGGGCGAGGAGGTGGCAGGGCCGTCGTTCGTGCTCGTCGACGAGGGGTGTCACCCCGATGGCCCCGCCTCCGCTCCGTTCGACGGCGAGGGCTCTCCCACTCGGCGCACGTCCCTGATCGAGGACGGCCGGCTGGCGGGCTTTCTCTACGACACGCGAACTGCGCGCAAGGACGCGCGCGAGACCACGGGCAACGCCGGCCGCGGCTATCGATCCGCCCCCTCCGTGGGGGCCACCAACCTGCTGGTGCAACCGGGCCACGCAAGCCTCGCCGAGCTCTTCGCGCAGGCCGGTGACGGGCTCTACGTGACCGATGTGGCCGGGCTGCACTCGGGCGTGAACCCGGTGTCGGGAACCTTCTCGGTGGGCGCCTCCGGGCGCCTGATCGAGGGAGGTGAGCTGGGCGCGCCGGTGAGGGAGATCACCATCGCGGGCGACCTCGTGGGGATGCTGCGCGACATCGCCGCCGTCGGCTCCGAGGACCGGTGGGTTCCGCTGGCGGGCAGCGTCCGGGCGGCGCCGCTGCTCCTCGGCGAGATGGCGATGTCCGGTTCCTGAGCGCGTTTCCAGGGCAGGCGGAATCCGGTCAAAGTCCGCAAATAGCGAACGTATCACCTTCTGAAACCCGCTTTCCATGCGGGGTCGTCCGCTCTCGTTGTTAGGTTCGCCCGCAACTGTCAGATCCCCGTTGAAGGAGGAGAACGTGACGAAGTCCGAATTCGTCGATCAGGTGGCTGCCGAGTCCAAGCTGTCCAAGGCCGACGCCGGCGAGGCCGTCGACGCGGTGCTCACCGTCATCGAGGACACCCTCAAGCGTGGCGGGGAGGTCAGCTTCACCGGCTTCGGCAAGTTCTCGGTGGCCGACCGCGGCGCCCGCCAGGGCGTCAACCCGCAGACCGGGGACCGGATCCAGATCGCCGCCAGCCGCGTGCCGCGCTTCTCCGCCGGTTCCGCGCTCAAGAAGGCAGTCAAGGGCGGTTAGCACAGCAGTCCACTTTGCGGACCGGCTCGCGGCGCTCGTAGAGGAGCGCCGCAGCCGGATCGTTCTCGGCCTCGATCCAGACCCGGCCGCTCTCTGGCCGGCCGCGCTCGAGGGACCGCCCGGCCTTTCCGAGCGGCACGGGCCTACGGCCCCGGCCGCGGAGGCCGCCGAGCTGGCCGGGGCCGCGGTCGAGCGTCACTGCCTCGCCGCCATCGAGGCGACAGGGCCGGCGTGCGTGGCCGTCAAGCTCCAGTTTGCGTGCTTCGAACGGCTCGGAGCACGCGGGTGGGGTGCGCTCGTGGCGGTGCGCGACGGCGCCCGCGAGGCCGGACTGCTGGTGATCGCCGACGCCAAGCGCGGCGACGTGCCCGTGACCGCGGGCGCCTATGCGCAGGCATTGGTGGGCTCGACAACCACGCCGTTCGGCGAGGTGGCGGGCTTCGGGGCTGATTCCTTCACCGCCAATCCCCTGCTCGGCCGCGACTCGCTCGAGCCGCTTGTGGAGGGGGCTCGCGCAGCGAACGCGGGCTGCTTTGTTCTGGTCAGCACCTCCAATCCCGGCGCGTCGGACCTGCAGGACCTCGATGCCGGGGGCACGCCGCTGCACGAGCGGATCGCCGAGTTGGTCGACGATGTCGGTGCAGGGCACACGGGCGACTGTGGCCTCTCGCTGGTTGGAGCGGTCACGGGAGCGACACGGCCGGAGCGCCTGGGCCGCCTGCGGGAGCTGATGCCACGGGCCATCTTCCTGCTGCCGGGAGTGGGCGCGCAGGGTGGCAGCGCACGCGCTCTCGGCCCCGCCTTCGAGCCCCACCCGGCCGCCGGCCTGGTCGCGGCGTCACGCTCGATCGTGGGTGCGCACCGCGAGAGGGGTGGCGATCCTGCTCTGGCGGCCCGGTCCGCCGCGCAGGAGCTACGCACGGTTACGTGGAATGTGTAGTGGCCGCTCTATCCTCGGCTCTGAAGGATTCGGCTTCGATGCCGAATCTTTCGCCTCGTGTTCAGGATTTGGCGGGGATGCCGCACCTTCGCCCCGCTCTCAGCCCAATGGCCGACAAACCACGCCGAAGCCCCGCACGCCTGCTCGCGCCCCTCGCGCTGGTCGCGGTCGTCGTCGCGCTGCTGGTGATGCTCGGGGGAGCCGGCGCGGGGGGAGGCGATGACGATGGCGACAGCGGAGGTGGATCCGTCGGATCCACCGCCCCCGAGACCACCTTGGAGCCGGCCGAGCCCGAACCCCCGCCGCCCAGGAAGACGTACACGGTCAAGTCCGGGGACACGCTCGGGGTCATCTCCGAGGACACGGAGGTGCCGGTGGAGACGATCGAGGAGCTCAACCCCGAGCTCGATCCGCAGGCCCTGGTGACCGGTCAGAAGATCAAGCTGCGCGAGTGAGCCTCGACCGGTACGCGGTGATCCTGGCGACGGTGGTAGTCGCCCTCCTGGCTCCCGGCACGGGCATAGCGCAGGCCCCGAACGCACCCCCGCCTTCCCTGGGCACCGCGGCCGCCGCCATCCTCATCGACTCCCGAGACGGTTCGGTGATTCTCCAGAAGAACCCCGGCGAGCGGCGCTCCATCGCCAGCACCACGAAGCTCATGACTGCGCTGCTCACCCTGGAGGAGGCCCGACCGGGAGACGTCTATGAGGCGGCGCCCTACGACGCCCTGCCCATCGAGTCGAAGATCGATCTACGCGCGGGCGAACGCATGCGGGTCGACGACCTCTTGGAGGCGCTCCTGCTCGAGAGCGCCAACGATGCCGCGGCGACCCTGGCCGAGGGAGTGTCCGGCTCGCGGGCGGCCTTCGTCGAGGACATGAACGCTCGCGCGGACGAGCTGGGCCTCCAGGACACGAGCTACGCCAACCCGATCGGGCTCGACGACCCGGCCAACTACTCGACGGCGCGCGACCTCGCCTCGCTCACCCGCCGCCTGTTGCGCAACCGGCGCTTTGCCCGGACGGTGGACCTGCCCTCCGCCGAGCTGGAGTCGGGTGACCGCCCGCGGGTGGTGGGCAACCGCAACGACCTGATCGCCGCCTACGATTTCGTCGACGGGGTAAAGACGGGCTACACGAGCAGCGCCGGATACGTGCTGGTCGGCGCCGCCACCGGCCGGCTCGGCTCGAAGGTGATCAGCGTGGTGCTGGGGGAGCCGAGCGAGTCGGCCCGCGACGTGGACACCCTCGCGCTGCTGCGCTACGGGCTCGCTCAGTTCCGCCGGGTGAAGGCCCTCGACTCGGCTCGGCCCGCGGCCTCGGCCGACGTGGAGCATCGCGATGAGACCGCCAAGCTGGTGCCGGCACGGGACCTGCGGCTGGTCACGCGCCGGGGCCAGAAAGTGACCACGCGCGTCGATGCTCCGGAGACGGTGGAGGGAGAGCTGGCGGCCGGCGAGCGGGTGGGCAGCATCGCCGTGTTCCGCGGCGGACGGCTGGCGCGGCGGGTCGGGCTGGTGACGGCGGCGGAGGTTCCCGGGGCGGGCCCGCTGCGCGTGATCGCTCACGGGCTGGGCGGCGGCGCCTTGGTCTTCCTGCTCGCCCTCGGCGCCGGGGCGGCCACGTTCGTGCTCGCCAGCCGGGCCAAGACCCGTCGCAGGCGCGACGCGGAGCGGGCCGCGAGGCGGCAGGCCACGTAGCCCGTCGAGGCGCCACCGAGAGCCGGATGACGGCAGTGACGGCGCTTTGCCCGCACCCCCTGCGCGTCCTTCTCGGCATGGACGGGTGTACTAGCCTCAGGCGTGATGATCATCACCGTCACGCTCAATGCGGCGATTGACAAGACGCTTGCAGTGCCCAACTTCCGGCTGGGGCGCCGCCACCGCGCCGTTGAGCAGGCCTCGATGGCCGGCGGCAAGGGAGTCAACGTCGCGCGGGCGCTGAAGGCTCTCGGACAGCCGGTGATCGCCACCGGTCTGGCCGGGGGGCCCACCGGCACCCGCATCATCGAGCAGCTCACCGAAGAGGCGATCCTCAACGACTTCGTCCGTATCCGCGAGGAGTCGCGCATGTCCACCGCGGTGGTCGATCCCACCTCGGGCGAGCAGACCGAGATCAACGAGCGGGGGCCCGCGGTGTCGGAGGCCGAGCTCGAGCTGTTCGTCGACAAGCTCCTCTACCTGGCCAAGGGCGCGGCCGTGTGCGTGTTCTCCGGGAGCCTCCCCCGCGGCGTCGACCCCGGCCTCTATGGGCGACTGATCACCGAGCTGCACCGGATCGGCGTGCTCAGCGTGCTCGACTCCGAGGGGGAGCCGCTGCGCCTGGCCACGCGCGCGGGCCCCAGCATCCT
>JACCUE010000057.1 GCA_013812005.1 Thermoleophilaceae bacterium | reverse complement strand
AGCAGCGCAGGCAGGTCGATCCCGGTCGGGTGGCCCATCTCGTGGAGCATCGACACGAGGTCCTCCGTAGCCACGTTGCCAGTCGCGCCGCTGGGCACGGGGCAGCCCCCAAGCTCGCCGAACGAGGCCTCGAAGGACCGCACCCCTCCATCCAGCGCGGCGAGCGCGTTGGCGAGAGCCTGGCCGCGCGTGTTGTGAAAGTGGGCGGTCAGCTCCACGCCTCCAAGGCGCTCGAAGGCCTCGCCGAAGAAGTCTCGCACCTGTGCCGGGTTCGCCATCCCGGTGGTATCGCCAAAGGAGATCTCCTCACAGCCGGCGGCCACCAGGCGCTCGGCGACCGCGAACACCGCCGCCTGCGGCACCTCCCCCTCGTACGGGCAGCCGAAGGAGACCGAGATCACCCCCTCGCAGCGCAGGCCTTCCTCGCGCCCACGCGCGATCACTTGCTCGAGGCCGGAGAGCGACTCCTCCACCGACCGGTTCACGTTCTTGCGGTTGTGGGTCTCCGAGGCCGAAAGGAACAGGTTGACCTCCGAGAAGCGCTCGCGCAGCGCCAGCGCGTCGTCGAGCCCGCGCTCGTTGGGCACGAGCACGGACACCGCCACTCCCTCGGGGATACAGGCCTCGCGCAGCACCTCGGACCCGTCTGCCAGCTGCGGGATCACGTCGGCGCGCACGAAGCTCGTGACCTCGAGCCGGCCCAGGCCCGTGCGGGCGAGCATCTCGACCAGCCGCACCTTGTCGGCTGTGTCGATCACCTCCGGCTCGTTCTGAAATCCGTCGCGGGGACCGACCTCGCGGATGCGCACGGGATCCGGGGCGGTGGCGGGCACCGTCACATCATGCCGGGGCCGCCGCTCAGGCCGGTCACGACCAGCGCCACCTTGCCCGCGAGCCTCAGCGGGCGTCCACCCCGCCCGGGGCCCTGATCCCCGCGAGCGCCGCGACGGCGATGGCGCTCACCCACAGGTTCACGAAGCCGAACGTCACGCGCTGCGCGATGCCATAGCCGGCCTGGCCGGGATCGCTCGCGCCCACGGCGAGGATCGTCAAGACACCCAGCACGCCGAAGCCGAGCGCCCAGGGCACGAGGCGCGAGCCACGGACGGCGACCGCGACCGCGAACGGCGTGGAAACCAGGAGCAGCTGAAGCGCCACGGCGGCCAGGTTGTGGAGATCGTGGGTTCCCGAGGCCCCTCCCCCACTGATGCGCTCCGCGCAGGCGGCGCCGCCGTTGGTCATGCAGTCGAGCGGGGACACCAGGACGGTGGTCACGAGCGGCGCCGCTAGCACGAAGAGGACGACCGCCACCCGTCCCCGCTGCCCCAGGGCGCGGTGCAGCATCGCCGCCGTGGCCAGGTAGGAGGGCACCAGGCCGGCGAGGCCGATCCATAGGACGAGCGGGTTGTCCGCCGTGCGCGCGAACAGCTCGGAGACCGTCTGGTCGGCCGTTGAGTAGCCGGGCTGCAGGAGTCCGCCGACGATCCAGGCGGCCACGAAGTTGGCCTGTCCCGCCACAGCCACGACCGCCAGGAGCCGAGTGCTCACCGGCCCAGCATGGCTGACTCAGTAGCCTCGCCGCCCGTGAGCGCCAGTGAGCCCATCCCGATCGTCGGCGGCACCGGCGCGCTCGGCTTCGGCCTGGCGCTGCGCCTGGCCGCTGCCGGCCGGCCCGTGGTGATCGGCTCACGCGACGCCGGCCGGGCCGAGGAGTCCGCGGAGAAGGTGCGCGAGCAGGTGCCCGGCGCCGACGTCGAGGGCACCGAGAACGGAGAGGCCGCCAGGCGCGGGCCGATCGTGTTCCTCGCCGTGCCCTTCCGGGCGCAGTCCGAGAACCTGACCAACCTGAAGGGCGCGCTCGGCGAGGGTCAGATTCTCGTGGACGCCACCGTGCCGCTGGCGGCCGCCGTGTCCGGAAAGGCCACGCGGCTGCTGGGCGTGCCCCAGGGATCGGCTGCCGAGCAGGCGCAGGAGATGGTGCCAGACGGGGTGACGGTGGTGAGCGCCCTGCACACCGTGAGCGCCGCCACGCTCGGCAACCTCGACGCCCAGCTCGATGAGGACGTGCTCGTGACCGGCGACGCGAAGGAGGCCAAGCGGCGGGTGGCCGCGTTGATAGCGCTGATCCCGGGGCTGCGCCCCGTGAACGCGGGCGCCCTCGAGACCGCCCGCCTCGTGGAGGGCCTCACCCCCCTGCTCATCTCGGTCAACATCCGCAACAAGACCCACGCGGGCGTCAGGCTCACGGGCCTGCCCGACGAGCTCTGGTAGCCGGGCCGCGGTGCGGGTAGCACTCCTCTCCGGCGGCAGCGGAGGCGCGAAGCTCGCCCGCGGGCTGCTCGACGTGGTCGGGGCCGAAGGCCTCACCGTCGTGGCCAACACCGGTGACGACGCCGAGGTGTACGGCGTCCACGTATCCCCGGATCCCGACCTGGTCACCTACTGGCTCGCCGACGCCATCGACGAGCGCGGCTACGGAATTCGGGGTGACACCTGGGAGGTGATGAGCGCCTTGAAGACCGCGGGGCGGCCGACGTGGTTTCGGCTCGGTGACCGCGACCTCGCCATGTGCCTCGTGCGCACCGAGCTGCTGGCCGACGGCCGGCGGCTGACCGACGCCCACGCCGCGGTGGTTGAAGGCATGGGAGTCGGCGCCCGGGTACTGCCGATGTGCGACGAGCCGGTGCGCACCCGGATCGAGGCCCGTGGCCGGAGTCTCCCCTTCCAGGAGTTCATGATCGCCGACCGGGCCGAGGGACCCATCGAGGGCCTCGAGTTCACCGGCGCGGGCAGTGCACGACCCACTCCCGAGGTGCTGGCGGCCATCGCGGAGGCCGATGTGGTGCTGATCGGGCCGAGCAACCCGGTGATCTCCATCGGCCCGATCCTGGCCGTGCCGGGGATGCCGGAGGCGCTGCGCGCCACCTCGGCCCCGGTGGTGGCGATGAGCCCGTTCGTGGGCGGCGAGGTGGTGAAGGGCCCCACGCGCCTGTTCTGTGACCACGCCGGGCTCGAGCCGGATGCGTCGGCCATGGTCGGCGCCTACGGCGACCTGCTCGACGGCGTGGTGGCCGACGAGCCCGTCGATGGCGTGCCCGCCCTGGAGACAGACACGTTGATGGGCGATCCCGACGCGCGCCGCCGGGTGGCCGCAGCGACCGTGGAGTTCGCGAAGTCACTCCTTCGGTAGCTGGTCTTCCCAACTAGGCTCTCTCGACCGCCGTGCGCACGATCGCGATCCTGCCAATCAAGAGCTTCGGCGCCGCCAAGCAGCGCCTGTCGGGCCTGCTCACCGGAGGGTCACGCGAGACCCTCGCCGGGGCCATGTTCTCCGACGTGCTGGCCACATTGCGCGCCGCGCCCGCCATCCACGAGATCGTCGTGGTCACCGCCAACCGGGTAGCCGACGACGTTGCCGGCGGCAGCATCTCCGTGATCCACGACCCCCAGGAGTCCGGCCAGAGCGCGGCGGCCGGCCTGGGGATCAGCCACGCTCTGGAAGCCGGCCACGACCGTGTCCTGCTCGTACCGGGCGACACCCCGCTGCTCGACGCCGAGGAGCTGGGCGCGATGCTCGAGCGCGCCGAGGCCGCCGGCACCGCGGTGACGATCGTTCCCGACCGCCACGGCAAGGGCACCAACGCCCTCGTCCTGATCCCTCCCACCGCGATCGCGCCCGCCTTTGGTCCCGACAGCCTCGCCCGTCACGCGGCCGCTGCCGAGGTCGCGGGGGTCTCCTACCGCATCGAGCAGGTGGCCGGGCTGATGCTCGACATCGACACCCCCGCGGACCTGGCGGCGCTCTCCGCGACGCTGGCCGGGGCCGACGGCCGCGCCCCGGCGACGCGCGTGGCCCTCGCCCGGCTCGGCCAGGCGCCCGCCGAGTCCCCACAGCTTGAGGTCCGCAGCTGAGCCCTGAGCTCTCGCTGGTCGCGCTGCAGGGCCTGCCCGAGGTGAGGCCGGACGACGACCTGGCGGCGCTGCTGGCGGCTGCGGCGCCGCAGGACCTGCGCGACGGTGACCTGCTGTGCGTGGCCCACAAGGTGGTTTCGAAGGCGGAGGGTCGGATCAGGAGGCTGGCCGACATCGAGCCAGGCGAGCGCGCCTTGGCCGTGGCTGCCGAGCAAGGCAGGGATCCGCGGCTGATGCAGGCTGTGCTCGACGAGACGGCCACCGTGCTGCGGGCCGAGCGCGGGGTGCTGATCTGCGAGACCCGGCACGGGTACGTGTGCGCCAACGCGGGGGTCGATCAGTCGAACGCCGGCGCGCCCGGTGAGCTGGTGCTGCTCCCCACCGACCCCGACCGCTCGGCCCGCGAGCTGCGCGCGGGCATCGCGGCGGCGTCCGGCGTTCGGCCGGCGGTGCTGATCACCGATTCCTTCGGCCGGGCCTGGCGCCTGGGCCAGACCGACGTGGCGCTCGGCGCCGCCGGGCTCGTTCCGATCGACGACCGGCGCGGGCGGCCCGACGCGCGCGGCCGCGAGCTCAGGGCGACGATGATCGCCGTGGCCGACGCCGTGGCTGGCGCCGCCGACCTGGCCCGCTCGAAGGACTCCGACGAGCCCGTGGTGGTGGCGCGCGGGCTCGAGCGCTTCGTTACGGCCGAGGACGGTACCGGCGCTGCGGCGATGCGCCGGCCGCCCGCCGAGGACCTATTTCGGTAGGTACTGCGCTCAGGAGCGCAGGCGCCCGCGGAAGGGCCCCGAGATCTCGTAGACCTCGCCCATGAGGCAGTGGGCCCGCTGGGAGGAGAGATAGAGGCGCGACCCGGAGGGATCGAAGGCCACGCCGGTGAGCTCGGAGCGGTCGTGGTTGGGACCGGTGACCGCCAGGAAGCGCGAGACCTCCCTGTAGCGCGTCATCACTCCCAGGTGCACCTCGTCGGCCGCGATGTCCTCGCACACGAACAGCTCTCCCCCGCGCGACGCCGTGATGTTGTCCACCCGCACCAGTGGCGCCTCCCGCGTGGCCAGCCCGTCATAGATCACCTCGAAGCGCGCACGCCGGGTGTCGTAGGCGTGGATCTTCGAGTCGTCGGTGGTCGCCACGTACACGGTGTCGCTGTCGAACCAGACGCCCTCCGCGCGCCGGAACTCCGTGGCACCGGGCACCTGGTCGCGCGTGGAGCTGCGCCGGCCGGAGGGATCGGGCACCTCGGCCCACTCGACCGAGCCGTCGCGGGCCACCTTCGCCAGCTCCAGCAGGCCTTCCTCGAGCCTGGGCCACCGGCGCGGGGTGAAGCGATAGAACGCTCCGTTCTCCAGATCCTCGGTGAGGTAGACCCGCCGGCCGCGAGGGTCCACCGCTGCGGCCTCGTGCTTGAAGACTCCCATCGCGTCGTGCACACGCGCGGTGCGCCGCCCCGTCGGATCGCACTCCCAGACGCGCCCCTCCTGTGCCTCCTCGCAGGAGAGCCACGTGCCCCAGGGCGTGGGCCCGCCGGCGCAGTTCTGCGTAGTGCCGTCGAGGATCCGGTAGGCGTCGCGTATCTCCCCGTCCGAGCCGAAGCGCAGCGCGCCGGCTCCCCCTTCGAAGTCCTCGCAGTTGGACACCAGGATCCAGCCGCCGTCTCGGGTCGGGAAGGTCGCGGCGCCGTCGGAGGCGATGTGCCAGCGGTAGTCGCTGCCGGGCACGATCTGCTGGCCCCGCGCAACGCGCCTGGCCCGGAAGCCATCCGGCAGGCGGATGCCGTTCTCGTCCGGGGTGCCCATCGGACCGTACCCCGTGCCACGCGGCGGCGGACCGGCGCTCGCCACGGACGTGTCGCCGGCGAACGCACCCCTCCAGAACGCGGCGCCGAATGCCAGGCCGGCGGCCGCTCCCACCCCTGCCTCCACGAACTCGCGGCGGCGGTAGGCGTGATCGCTCACGGGACCTCACGCTAGCCCGCCGAAGGCGTGGGGCTCGTGAACAGCGTGCAAAGACCTTGTGAAGAACTTGGTCCGGTGCTCGCCGGAACAACGTTCCGGCTGCGCTCCTCCCAACAACGGGTCCGGTGCTCGCCGGAGAGCCTCCCGTGCGGTGCTCGGCCGAGAGCCTTCGGTGCGGTGCTCGCCGGAACAACGTTCCGGCTGCGCTCCTCCCGAGGCGATCGGCCTGCGCTCCTCCGGCAACGTTCCGGCTGCGCTCCTCCCCACGACGTTTGCTCCTCCCTTTATAGTGGTCTCCGCCGCAATTACCGTCGCGCTCGGCGGCGCCTGGACGCGCCTGGCGGCGTCCACGGTGCTCGCCGATGCGCTGCATCGCCTGCGCCCGCGGACTTGCCAGCCA
>JACCUE010000056.1 GCA_013812005.1 Thermoleophilaceae bacterium | reverse complement strand
AGCGTCAGATCGCCCTGCACGCTGATCGGGCTGCCCCCGGGTGCGCTCTGCACCCGGGTCGAGCGGAACGTGATGTCTTGGCGCTTGAGCAGGTCGTCGTCGATGGTCTGGTGGATCTTCGTCAGGTCGTCGTCGCCGAGGGCCTGCATCCCACCCGTGCCCTCGTGAACGCGAAGCGATGTGGCGTCAGCCGCCAGCTCGATGCTCGTCTTCGCGGGGTCCTCGCCGACCTCGAGCGCCGCTTCCCAGGAGGTCACGTGGATCACGAGGTCGTGTCCGGCCTTGGCCGCGGCCCCGGTCCGTCCCGTCCGCACAAAAAGGGTGGCGTTGTCAGGGCCGAGCCGATGCACGCCCGACTGAATCGACACGCGCCGAGCATACCGAGCCGCCCTCAAAAGGAGACCAACCGCATGGCTGTTGAACTGGATCATTCTTTCTCGACTGCGAAGGCGATCGATGACAGCTTTGCGGCGATCGTCGATCTCGAACGCGTGGTGCCGGCGGTCGAGGGCGGCCGCGTGATCGAGACGACGGGACCGGACTCGGTCAAGGCCGAGATCGTCTTGAAGATGGGGGCGATGTCTGTGCGCAGTGCGGCAACATCCTTGCTGAGGCGATGCATCAGCTACAGATGACGAAGAAAGTCCGCGTCCGCTGCGGGCGCTGCTCGACGGTCAACGTCGCAGTGACCGACGGGGCGGCTGAGCCCGGCCTCCGACCGTGACGCGGGCGGGAAGCGCTCATCGGCTGGCGGCGGGGAAGGTCGCGTTCGTCCTGGGCGGAGGCGGCCAGCTCGGCGCTCATGAGGTTGGGATGCTGCGCGCGCTGCTCGAGCACGGATTGGCGCCGGATCTCGTGGTCGGCACGTCGGTGGGTGCCATCAATGGCGCGGTGGTGGCCAGCGATCCGACCCCGGCCAGGGTCGCCCGCCTTGGCGAGGTGTGGTCGAGGATCGAAAGCAGCGAGGCGTTCAGCGGGTCGGTGCTCGGCCGGCTGGGGACGCTCGCCCGAACGCGTACGCACCTACACGGCAACCATGCCCTCCGTGGGCTGCTCGCCGACTCGCTGCCGGCGCGCTTCGAAGACCTTCGGGTTCCCTTCCAGTGTGTCGCCGCGAGCATCGAGGGGGCGTCTGAGCGTTGGTTTCACGAGGGGCCGCTGGTCGACGCCGTGCTTGCATCCTCTGCGGTGCCGGGCATCTTGCCGCCGGTCGAGATCGACGGCGAGCACTTTCTTGATGGCGGGATTGTGAACAGCATCCCCGTGGGCCGAGCCGTCGAGCTGGGCGCGCGCACGATCTACGTGCTGCATGTCGGGCGCCTCGAGCGGCCGCTCGATCCCCCGCGCTGGCCATGGGAGGTTGGGCTGGTGGCCTTCGAGATAGCGCGCCGTCATCGCTTCGTGGGCGACCTGGCGGCGCTCCCCGACGAGGTGACGGTGCACGTGATGCCGACCGGGCAGCCCAACCCGCCGCGCTACTCGGACATCTCGCAGTTGCGCTACCGCGACACGTCGGCGATAGCGGACCGCATCTCGCGCGCCTACAAAGCATCCGTCGCCTACCTGGAGACCCACGTCACCGGCGAGCCGTGATGCCGGTACCCCACAAGCTCGTCCGGCGGGTGATCCTCGCTCCGCTTGTCTGCCTGCTCGAAGTGACCCTGCTCCTGGTGTCGCCGGTCCTCTTCGTCGTTGCGGCGCTGGCGTCGCCGTTCTTCGGCGGCTGGCGGCCAGTGCGGTTGCTCGCGATCGGCGTCGTGGGAGCGGCGCGGCACCTCATCGCGACGCTGGCCTGCCTCGCGCTTTGGATAGCCAGTGGGTTCGGTCGCAAGACGGGGTCGGACGCGATGCAGCGCGCGCACTATGCCCTGATGCGGTGGTTCGTGTCGGGCCTTTACCGGACGGTCGTGCGGGTGGCGCGGGTGGAGGTCAGGGTGCACGGCTCGCCCGAGGCCGAAGAAGCGCTTTCCAGCGCCGGCCGGCCGGTGGTCCTGCTCAGTCGCCACGCAGGGGAGGGAGACACCCTGCTCGTGATCCACCAGCTGCTCTCGCGCTACGGCCGCGGCCCGAGGATCGTCATGAACGAGTCCCTGCGGCTCGACCCGTTGATCGACGTGCTGGGCGAGCGCCTGCCCAACCGCTTCCTCGACCCGCGCGGAGGCGACACCGAGTGCGAGATCGCGACGATGGCCGGCGCGCTCGGCGAGACGGCGGCACTTGTGATCTTCCCGGAGGGTGCCAACTTCACCGAGCTACGTCGGCAACGCGGGATCGAGCGGTTGGAGCAGGCGGGTCACGACCAGGAGGCGGAGTGGGCTCGCGCCATGCGACACGTCAGCGCGCCACGGCCTGGTGGCTCGCTCGCGGCCATCGAGGGGGCGCCCCAGGCCGACATCGTCGTGATGGGCCACGCCGGCTTCCCCGCCGGGCTGCGGGAGCTCTGGCGCCTGCTGCCAGAGAGGCAGATCGTGGACGTCCGCCTCTGGCTCTCGAAACCAGACCATGTCCCCCTCCAGCGCGACGAGCGAATCGACTGGCTGTTCGAGCGCTGGCGGATTCTGGACAGCTGGATCGATGACCGCCAGGAGGCGAGCGGAGTCGAATGAACTGACCGACGG
>JACCUE010000030.1 GCA_013812005.1 Thermoleophilaceae bacterium | reverse complement strand
CAGCACGTACTTGGGCTTGACCAGGTTGAGCATCAGCTTCAGCTCCTCGGCGTAGCCGTGACCGGACGCGTGGATGGGCGTGTCCTTGGGCGTGAGCACGTTCGCGCCCAGGTGAAAGAGGCGATCGCCGGTGTCGTTGACCGCCCGCTCGTTGCCCGGGATCGCGGTGGCCGAGAAGATCACGGTGTCGCCAGCGTGCAGGTCCACGTGGGGATGGTCGGCCCCGGCCATCCGGCGCAGGGCGGAAAGGGGCTCGCCCTGGCTGCCGGTGGACATGACCACCAGCTTGTGGTCGGGGAAGTCGGTGATCTGCTTGGGCTCTATGAGGATGCCGTCGGGCACTGTGATGTGACCCAGCTGGCGGCCGATGTTCACGTTCTTGCGCATGGACCGCCCGACCAGCGCCACCTTTCGCCCGAGCTCCGAAGCGGCGTCGACCACCTGCTGGACGCGGTGGATGTTCGACGCGAAGCAGGTGACCACGATCCGGCCCTCGCAGCGGGCGAAGGCCTCCTCGAGCCGGGGGCCCACCGAGGACTCCGAGAGCGACCACCCGGGGCGGTCGGCGTTGGTGGAGTCACCGCAGAGCAGCAGCACGCCCTTGCGGCCGAGCTCCGCCAGGCGGGCCACGTCGGCCGGCACTCCGTCGACGGGGGTCTGGTCGAACTTGTAGTCGCCGGTGACCAGCGTGGTGCCCAGCTCACACGTGATCGCGTAGGCGAACATGTCCGGGATCGAGTGCGCCATCTTCACCGGCTCGATCGTGAACGGGCCGGCGTCGACCTGGTCACCCGGGCGCACCTCCTCGAGGGGCACGTCCTTGAGCTTGTGCTCGTCGAGCTTGGAGCGCACCATGGCGATCGTCAGCGGGCCACCGTAGACCGGGGGCCAGTCACGCAGCTCGCGAAGCACGTAGGGGAGGGCGCCCACGTGGTCCTCGTGGCCGTGGGTGAGGACGATCGCCTCGATGTCCTCTGCCCGCTCGCGCAGGTAGGTGAAGTCCGGGAGCACCAGGTCGATGCCCAACTGGTCCGGTGTCGGGAACCGCAGGCCGGTGTCGACGACCACGATCTTGCCGCCGTACTCCACGACGGTCATGTTCTTGCCGATCTCGCCCAGCCCGCCGAGCGGGAGGATACGGAGTGTGCCGCTCACGCTGTGGCCAGCAATCGGTGGCGCTCCAGCGACGCGCGCACGACCGCCTTCTCTTCCTCGTTCGCCTCCACCAGAGGCAGACGCAGGCCGCCCACGTCGTGACCGGTCATGTTGAGGGCCGCCTTGATGCCCATCGGGTTGGGCATCTGCGCGAGGGCGTCGAACAGGTCGCTGAGCGAGTCGTGCACCTCCCGGCGGCTCTCGGGCTCGTCGATCATCCGGCGCATCTCGGTACCCGCCACGTTGGAGGCCACGCAGATGCCTCCCGTGGCGCCCACGTCAAGCATGTCTGCCAGGGCGTCGTCATTGCCCGCCAGCAGGTCGAGGCCCTCGATCGGCTGCACGTCCTCGTAGCGCGACTGCTTGACCGCCACCACGTTGTCGATCTCCCCCAGCTCGGCCAGCAGGTCGTTCGGCATGTCGATCACCGAGCGTGACGGGATGTTGTAGAGGATCACCGGCAGGTCGGAGGCCGCCGCGACCGCGCCGAAGTGAGCGATCAGTCCCCGGCGGTCGGGCTTGTTGTAGTACGGGGTGACCACCAGCACGCCGTCGACTCCCACCTCGGCGGCGCGGTGAGTCAGCTCCACCGAGTGGCGGGTGTCGTTGCTGCCGGTACCGGCGATCACCGGCGCCTCTCCCGACTCGGCCACGCCGATCTCCCAGAGGCGGAGCTTCTCCTCATCGCTGAGGGTCGAGCCCTCACCGGTGCTGCCGGCCAGCACGAGACCGTCGCAGCCGTTCTCGAGCAGATGCCGGACGAGGCTCGCCGTGGCGTCCTCAGCCAGCTCGCCGTTCGCGTCGAACGGCGTGACCATCGCGGTGAGGATGCCGCCGAACGTCATCTATCGGATCGGCTTGAACGGATCCGGGGTGGCGTTGACGCCGTCCTTGGGCGGTGCCGGCGGCGGCACGGGCTCCTCCGTGACGTCCTGGCTCCCACCCTCCGATGCATCCAGGCCCTCCGGCGGCTGGGGCACCGAGACGGCCTCGGCCGTGGCCGGATCGCTGGCCGGGGGCTGGCCGGCGTAGCTGCCGGGCAGCGGCACAGCAGGCTCGACGGGGGCCGCGGGCACGCCTGCCGCCGGCGGCGCTTCCCCGATCGGCCGGCCGTTGTCGTCGTAGCGCACTGGCCCGCCGCCGGCGCCCTGATTGGCGGCGCCCTTCTCGGCCTGATTCTGATTGAACTGCTTCTGCGTCTCCTCGATCTTCTGCTGTGCCTGCTCGGCCATCTGCTTGGCCTTGTCCATGAAGCCCATTTCGTACTCCTTCTGGTCGCTGTTTCGCAGCCTACCGGGCCGTCCCGGGGGGAGTGCAGGCCGATCGCCGCGAGGAGCGCAGGCGGAACGTTGCCGGAGGAGCGCAGGTCGATCGCCGATCGGCCGAGCACCGCACGGATGGCTCTCCGGCGGCAGCGCCCTTGCAGGCCTAACAGCCCGAGACTTGTAAATGGCACAATCCGACGTGGACTCATGGCCGAAGGCGACCCCACCCACCGCACAACCGCGCAGAAGCTTGGGGCTCGGCCCGACGAGCGCGTCGAAGCCGCGGGTGACGTGGGTCCCGGGCTCCGCATCGAGCTGAAGGACGCACTCGGCCGCGGGCTGGTCCGCTCGGGCCCCCTGGACGGCGCCGTGGTGCTGGTCGAGTCGCTGGAGGAGGCCCAGGAGATGCTGGTGCGCTACCGGGCCCGCCTTCGCGACTCGGGCTGGCTCTGGCTGGTCACCCGAAAGCGAGGCCACGAGAACTACCTCAACCAGATGCTGATCGTTCCCTATGCCAAGAAGGTGGGGATGATCGACAACAAGACCTGCTCGATCGACGACGAGCGCTCGGGCATCCGGTTCGTGGTGCCGCGCGCGCTGCGCGGGCGCAACGGCGACATTTAGCGACTGCAGGCTCAGCAGCGTCTTCACCGATCGTCGAATAGGAGCGTCTCGAGCCCGTAGGTGGGTGACTTCTTCAGCGTTCCGACCTTCCGCACGGCCAGCAGCACGCCGGGCATGAAGGACTCGCGAGAAATGCTGTCGTGGCGGATCGACAGCGTCTGGCCGAGTCCGCCGAAGATCACCTCCTGGTGGGCCACCAGGCCGGGCAGGCGCACCGAGTGGATCGGGTCGTGCACGTTGCCGCCCGCCTCCTCGATCAGCTGCTTGGTCCGCGAGGCGGTGCCTGAGGGGGCGTCGAGCTTGCCGTCGTGGTGGCGCTCCACGATCTCGCACTCGGGCATGTGTCCTGCCGCCAGGCGGGAGGCCTCCATCATGATCACCGCGCCGATGGCGAAGTTCGCTGCCACGAAGAGGTTGGCGCTGCCCGCCCCCTCGAGCTCGGAGAAGTCCGCGCCACTGGTGCCCATCACGCAATGCACGCCGGCCTCGAGACACGCTCGGGCGTTGTCGCTCGCGGTGTCGGGCCGTGAGAAGTCGACCACCACATCGGCATCACCGAGCACATCTGCAAGGGTGGCGTCCAGCACCGGATCGGCCCGTC
>JACCUE010000017.1 GCA_013812005.1 Thermoleophilaceae bacterium | reverse complement strand
GGCGCGCGAAGAGAGTCGTGCGGTCGTGCAGGCGATCTTCAAGCTGATCGACAAGCTCGATCGCCGGCTGCCGGGAAACGGCCCGGCGACCGCCTGAGCAGCCCCTCGCAGCAGCTCGGCCAGGCCGTCCCGGTCGAGTGGGTCGAGGTCCGGCCAAATCCTTAGCTCATCCGGCGCTTGGTCGAGGCGCTTGGCCCTGAGCGGATCTACCTGTTCGGCTCGCGCGCGGGGAGGGGGGACTCGGCCGGTGCTCGTGCTCAGCCGACTCTGGTGACGCCCGGGAGGGCGTCGAAGCCGCGGTCGAAGGTCATGATCCGCTCGATCCCGTGACGGCGCATGACGGCGAGATGGACGGCGTCACGTGCCGAGAGCGACGCGTAGCGCAGCACGATGTCCTTGGCCGTCTCGGCGATCCCGCGGTCGATCGCCACCACCTCATCCACTACCCCGAGGATTGCGTCGAAGGCCGGCTGGACCATGTCGAGCCGGCCCACCGCGGCATAGCGGTGGCAGATCTCCTGCAGCACCTCTGCATCGGTGACCAGGCGCTCGCCCGCGGACAGCGCGCTGTCGATCAGACGGTGAGTGTCGAGCTTGTGCGGGTGCGGAGCCCCCACCAAGTACATGGGGATGTTCGAGTCGACGAGGATCACTCGGGGAGCGACTTCGGATACCCCTGCTCGATCTCGGCGAGCATCTGCTCGATGTCGGCTGTCGGGCCTTCGTGGCGCATCGCCTCCCTCACCGCCCTCCGCTTGCTCTCGATGTCGCCCTGTGGCTGCCGTCTTCGCGTCTCGCGCAGGGCCCGCCGGACCCACTCGGAGACCGGCACGCCTTCGCGCCGGGCAACGTCGCGCAGATCGTCGAACTCCGCCTCATCTAGGAGCACCTGAAGCCTCTTACTCATCCCATGAGTAGGCTAGCAGTCACGGATGAGTCAGAGGGGCGGGCGTCAGCCCGGCTCGCCCACCAGCGGATTGCGCGTGCGCAGCCCGGGGAACCGGCCGAAGTCGCGGTCGGCCGTCCATAGCTCGTTGACCCCGTGAGCCAGGCATATCGCGGCGATGCGGGCGTCGTAGAGCATCGCCTGCGCCGCCCTTCCCGCCAGCGCCATCTCCGTCAGGCGCTTCCAGTGGCCGGGACCCTCGCCGAGCGCTCGGCACCCCGGGGCTCCCAGCAGCGCCCCAACCGTGGCGAGGGCGTGCTCGAGGGGCGTCGGATCGACGAACCAGCGGGGCTCGGACACGACCCGCACGAACTCGTGCGCGACCGGCCAGGGCATGCCCCAGGCCGGCTCCCTGGTGAGCCGGCGCACCGCGGCGCGCGCCGCCTCGTGCTCGCCCATCTCGGGCCGATGGGCGTATACGAGCACGTTGGTGTCCACGGCGATCACCGCGCGGTGTCGGCCCGAGGCGGCCACGATGAGGTGAGATCCCGCTCCTCGCGCGTGAACAGGTCGGGCTCGCGCACTCCCGGGGCCAGGCCGCCGCCGCCGTAGGTGGGAAGCTCGAACTCCTCGCCGCCGGGCCGGGGAGGCCCTTCGAGGGCATTTCTCAGCGCCTCGGTGACCACGCTGCGCAGGGTCCGTCCCTCGGCGTGCGCCCGCTCGCGGGCCCGGGTCAGGAGCGCGTCCGGTATGTCGATCGTGGTCCGTATGTGCGTAAGCATACCCGTAGGCGCATCGATATGTGTCGGCTCGCCCCGGCGACGCTCGGGGATCTGTAGCCTCGTCGTGGCGCTACAGTGGGGCGCTATGGCGAATGGCACCACGACCATCCGAGTGACCCGCGAAACGCGCGATCTGCTCGCCGGGCAGGCGCGCGCACGCGGAGTCTCGCTTGCCGCGATGCTCGCCGAGCTCGCGCGGGAAGCCGAGCGGGAGGCCGTGTTCCGGGCCGAGCGCGGCGCTGCACGAGCCGATGGCGGCGACCCTGACGCGGGGGCCGAGGAGCGTGAGTGGGAGACGGCGCTCGGCGATGGAATCGACTGAGCCGCGTCGGGGTGAGATATGGCTCGTCTCGCTCGGGGCCGCGCGGAAGGGCGAGCCCGGCAAGAACCGGCCCGCGATCGTCGTTTCGGTTGATGAGATTTCGGCAGGCATCGAGGACGAACTGTTTGTCGTCGTGCCGCTGTCCAGGTCGCGGGCCCCATCCCCCCTTCGCCCCACGGTCTCGCCCGAAGAGGGGGTAGAGCAGCAGAGCGCCGCCATCTGTCGAGGTGTCAGAGCGGTGACTCGCACGCGCCTGCTGCGCTGCATCGGCAAGGCGAGATCCGAGACGCTCAGCCAGGTCGAGCACGCGCTGGCGATGATCCTCGGCATCGAAGGTCCGCGCCGTGACGCTGCATCGCGAGAACGCGCCCGCCTCACCTGACCGCCGCCTGGCTCACCACCCCCGCCACCTCCTGCCACCAGGCCCGCGCCGGGCCGGTCTTCGCCCTCTGGATCCGGTCGCGGCAGTAGCGAAACAGCTGGCGCTGGCCACCGGTGGCGACCACGCCGTCCCCGGTGACCGCGAAGCGGCCGTCGGCGAGCAGCACCAGCGTTCCGGGCTCGTCACGACGGGTGCGCAGCCGGCGCAGCACCGCCGCGCCCTCGATCTCGCCGGGCGCCGCCGGGTCGCCGTGCTCGGCACGCCAGGGCTTGACGCTGAAGATCGGCGAGCGCCCGGCGAAGGACGGCAGTGGGACCTCGGGCTCCTCGAGCGGTCCCGAGTGCCAGCGCTCGAACAGCCCCTCGACCTCCGCGCGCGCAGGCTCGCGCACCAGGATGTGGAGGCGGTCGTCGGCCTCGATCTCGGTCGAGCCACGCGGCAGCAGCGCCTCGCCTCCACGCACGATGATGCTCACCAACGCGTCACGGGGCAGCTGGAGCTGATTGACGGTCCGCGACACGATCACGTCGGCGGCGTCGACCGGGTACTCGAGCACCTCGGCGCCCAGCCGCTGGATGGTGCCCACCTCGTGCAGCGGCCGCGACAGCGCGGGCTCGTCCGTGGTCAGGCCGAGCGCGCGCGCCAGCGGGTCGAAGGTGGCCCCCTGGATGAGGGTCGAGGTGAGCACGACGAAGAAGACGATGTTGAAGAACGAGTCGGCGTTCTCCACACCCTCGATCACCGCGAACGTGGCCAGCACTATCGGAATCGCGCCGCGCAGGCCGGCCCAGCCGAGCAGTCCCGCCTCCCGCAGGCTGAACCCGAACGGCATGGTGCAGACCGCGGCGGCGAGCGGGCGTGCCAGGAACATCAGCACCGCGGCGAGCAGCAGGCCCTCGCCCACGACGCCGCCGAGCTCGCCCGGGTTGACGAGCAGGCCGAGCGCCAGGAAGACCGCGATCTGGCTGACCCACGACAGGCCGTCGTGGAAGTCCTCGACTGTGCGCCGGGCGGGGATGGCCGCCGAGCCCAGCGCGAGCCCGGTGATGTAGACCGAGATGAACCCCGAGCCGTGCAGCGCGTCCGCGGCGCCGAAGCCGATCGCGGCCGTGGCGATCGACGCGACGGGGTAGAGGCCGGTGGAGGAGAAGCGCGCGCGGCGGAAGGCCAGCGACGCCAACCGGCCCACGCCCAGGCCCACCACGAGCCCGATCGAGAGCTCTCCGACCAGCAGCAGCGCCATGTCGGCGGCGCCGTAGTCGGGCTGGGAGATGTACTCGATGAAGCCGAGCACAAGCACCACCGCCACCGCATCGTTGAACCCCGACTCTCCCTCCAGCACCCGCGCCAGGCGCCGCCGCAGGCTCGACCCGCGCAGCACCGAGAAGATCGCCGCGCCGTCGGTGGCCGACACGATCGAGCCCAGCAACAGCCCCTCCAGCGTGCTCAGATCGAGCAGCCAGGCGGCCGCCAGACCGACCACCACGGCGGTGATGAAGGTGCCGAGCGTGGCCAGCGCCACGCTCGCTCCGAGCACAGGCCTGATCTCGTCGTAACCGGCCGCCAGGCCGCCCTCGAACAGGATCAGGGCGAGCGCCACGATGCCGATCGTGCGCGCCAGCTCGACGTCGCTCATGTTGCCGCCGAAGTCGATCAGCCCAAGGCCGTCGGAGCCGATCGCCATCCCGAGCACGAGGAAGAGCACGAGGCCGGGCACCCGCAGCCGCCCGGCGATCAGAGAGGCGGCGATCCCGAGCCCCAGAAGCGCGCCCGCTACCAGGATGAGGGTGCCGTCGGCCATGCGCGGCGAGTCTATGGAGGCGCCGCGGGGCGGCCTGAAGACGTCAGTCGGGGAGGAGGGGCACGTCGTAGGCGTTGAAGGCTGGGTCGCTGGTCACCACGGCCAGCCCTTCTATGCGGGCTTGAGCGATCAGCATGCGGTCGAACGGATCTCGGTGGTGCATCGGCAGGCAGGCGGCGGCACGGCCATGCTCGAATCGCACGGGTAACTCGATGAACGCGTTGTCTCTTGCCTCCTGGGCCAGGTCCACGGCCAACTCCAGCTTCCCGGTCGCCGCCTTGATCTCGGCCTCCCAGATGCTCGCCGCGCTCACCGTGATCTGATTCGAGGGAGCCGAGATCGCAGCCACTGCCGCGTCCGTCAACCGCTCGTCGGTTATCCACCAGATGAAGACGTGGGTATCGAGGAGGAGCCTCACTCCTCGTCGTCGAGCATGCCGAACTCCCGGGCGATCTGCTCGTCGCACTCGTCGAAGCCGGGCAAGATCTTGATCTTGCCTTTCGCGGAACCCGGTTTGCGCGGAGGACCGAGCGAGCGGTCGGGCACCAGGCGCGCGACGGGTTTGCCGGCGCGCGCAATCTGGATCTCCTCGCCGCCCTCGACGTCGGCAAGCAGCCGGGAGAGGTGGGTCTTCGCCTCGTGGACGTTGACTCGACGCATGACTAGGTTAGTCTAGTACGGGTCTGCTGATGTGGTTGCGCGGGGCCTCGCGTAGGGCGCCGCCACTGCATGCAAGTTGCACCTTGTGCCTGGTAAAGTGCAGCCAGTGAAGATCATCCAGGTTCGCAATGTGAAGGACGAGACCCATGCGGCCCTGCGCCGCCGGGCCGGGGCGGCGGGGATCTCCCTCCAGGAATACCTGGCACGTGAGCTCGACGAGCTGGTGGCGCGTCCGACCCTCGAGGAAGTGCTCGAGCGAGCCGGCTCGCGCTCGGGCGGCCGGGTGGGGCTCGCCGAGGCGGCGCAGCAGCTGCGGGCCGAGCGTGAAGCGCGGTGATCGTCGTCGACGCCTCCGTTCTGGCGAACGTCGTGGCGGATGACACCGAGGATGGCGACGCCGCCCGCGCTCGCCTTTCCGGCGAGTCCGTTCTGCACGCACCGTATCTCGTGGACGCAGAGGTGATGTCGGTGCTGCGCCGCCGGGCTCTGGGGGGCGATCTGGCGGAGCGCCGCGCCGGCCAAGCCCTCGACGACCTCGAAGCGCTGCGAGTGGTGCGCTACCCCCATCTGCCGAGTGCGCGGCGGGTGTGGGAGCTGCGCGAGAACGTGACCGCCTATGACGCACTCTATGTGGCTCTTGCCGAGGCGCTCGACTGCCGGCTGGTCACAGCAGACGCCCGGCTCGCTCGCGCCCAGGGTCCACACTGCCGCATCGAGCTGTTGCGCTCAGGCTGAGGCCTGGCGCTCCGCGTACTCCGCCAGGTCCCACAGGTCGCGCCACTCGTAGTCGGGACGCTGCCCGCCCGGGGGCCGCTCGCGGTGGCGATTGACCCACGCCGTCTGCATGCCCACCTCCTGCGCGGGGGCGATGTCGTACTCGAAGCCGAACGCCACGTGCAGGATCTCCTCGGGTCTGGCACCGGCGTGCGCGAGCGCGCGGGTGAAGGCGGTGGTGTCGGGCTTGTAGGAGCGCACGTCCTCGGCCACGACCACCGCGTCGAAGGTGAGGGGCGAGAGCTGGCGCAGGGTCTGCTCCATGATGTGGCGGTCGGTGTTGGAGATGATCACGAGGCGCAGGCCGGCCTCCTTCGCGCGGGTGAGCGCGGGGATGGTGTCCGCAAAGGGCTGCCAGGCCTGCATCGCTGACTCGAGCGCCTCGCCTTCCCTGGTGTTCCAGCGGTAGCCGCGCTCGCCTACCCAGGCACGCAGGGAGTCGCTGAGGACCTCGCTGTAGGTGCGGTACTCCTCCTGGATCGCCTCGAACTGGATCTGCTCCCAGCGCTCGCGCAGCTGCCGGCCCGGACCGGGGTCGAAGTCGCCGTTGCGCCGCGCCAGGTCATACAGGAAGGCGGCCGCTCCGCCCTCCCAGTCGATGAGGGTGCCGTAGCAGTCGAAGGTGGCGACTTTGACGGGTGGCACGCCGCCTACACTCTCACCCATAGCACTCATCGAGCGCATCCAGGCCGACGCCGTGACCGCCCTCAAGGCGCGCGAGCGCGAGCGTGCGGGCGCGCTGCGCCTGATCGTGTCCGAGCTGCAGAAGGCCGAGAAGGACGGCGGCGCCGACGAGGTGGAGGTTCTGCAACGGGAGCGCAAGCGCCGGCTGGAGTCCGCGCAGGCCTACCGCGACGCCGAGCGAGCCGATCTGGCCGCCTCCGAGGAGCGCGAGGCCGAGCTGATCGAGGGTTACATGCCCCAGCAGCTCTCCGACTCGGAGTTGCACGCCATCGTGGGGGACGTCGTGGCGCAGTCGGGAGCGTCGTCGCCGAAGGAGATGGGCAAGGTGATGGCCGCGGTGATGCCGCAGGTCAAGGGCCGCGCAGACGGGCGCCGGGTGAGCGCCGTCGTGCAGGAGAAGCTGACCGCCTAGTGCCGCGCAAGCAGCTCGAGCTCTCCAACGAGGTGGCCGCCGAGCTGGCCGGCGCCAACGACCTGATCATCCGCACGCTCGAGGATCACCTCGACTGTGAGGTGTATCTGCGTGGCAACGTGCTCACGCTCGACGGTTCGCAGGAGGACATCGAGATGGGGGAGACCGTGGTGCGCGAGCTGTCAGATCTCATCGGCCGGGGCCACGACGTGGCCCCGGGCACGATCGACGCCATCAGCTCGGCGCTCGAGCGCCACGAGAGCCCGGGCCGGATCCTCGAGGACGTGGTGTGGCGCCACCGCAGCCTGAAGGTCGCCCCCAAGACGGTGAACCAGAAGCGCTACGTGGACGCGATGCGCCGCCAGACGATCGCGGTCGGGATCGGCCCCGCCGGCACCGGCAAGTCCTTCTTGGCGGTAGCGATGGCGGTGGCCGCCCTGCAGCGCCGCGAGGTCAACCGGATCGTGCTCACCCGCCCGGCCGTCGAGGCCGGCGAGCGGCTGGGCTTTTTGCCCGGGGACCTGATGGCCAAGGTGGATCCCTACCTGCGCCCGCTGTTCGACGCCCTCTACGACATGCTCGAGCCCGAGAAGGTCAACCAGCACCTCGAGCGCGGCGTGATCGAGGTCGCGCCGCTCGCGTTCATGCGGGGTAGAACCCTTAACGACGCGTTCATCATCGTCGACGAGGCACAGAACACCACGCCGGAGCAGATGAAGATGGTGCTCACCCGGCTGGGCTTCAACTCGAAGATGGTGGTCACCGGCGACGTGACCCAGGTGGACCTGCCCAAGGACCAGCGCTCGGGGCTGATGGTGATCGGCGACATCCTGGCCGACGTGGAGGGCATCGAGTTCGTGCGCTTCGGCGGAGAGGACGTGGTGCGCCACAAGCTCGTGCAGCGGATCGTGGAGGCGTACAACGCCCACGCCGAGCAGCAGGCGCCCGAGCTGCGCACGGCGCGCAACAAGGCCTGATCGGGGCGGGATCGCCCTGCCGATCGAGATCGAGGTGATCGGGCCGGACGAGTGCGATCAAAGGGGGGCACCGCCCCCCTTTGCAACCCCCCCTGAGCTGCGGTCCTGGGCGCAGGCGGCGCTGGCTGCGGCCGGGCTTGAGGAGGGCCACGTGGCGATCGCGCTCGTCTCCGAGGAGGAGATCGAGCGCCTCAACCGCGAGCACCGCGGCCGCGACCGGCCGACCGACGTGCTGTCGTTTCCCGTAGACGAGGCGGGCCCCGCCGCCGGCCCGCGCGAGCTGGGCGACGTCGTGATCTGCCCCGAGCGCACCGAGGATCTCGCCGAGGCCGTGGTCCACGGGGTGCTGCACCTATGCGGGTATGACCACGAGCGCGACACCGGCGAGATGCTCGCCCTCCAGGACCGCGTGATGGACGCCTTG
>JACCUE010000006.1 GCA_013812005.1 Thermoleophilaceae bacterium | reverse complement strand
CTGTGGGGCCGCCTGCTCAACTTCGAGGCCGACCGCCCGCTCGCAGCCGACGACAATCCGTCGCTGGTGCGCACGCCGCTGGTGATCGCCATGTGGGAGCCCTTCGCCAAGGCACTCGGCTACCCGAAGAAGAAGATCGGCTACGACCTGCTCACGAAGCTGGCCGTGTCTCGGCAGGGCTTCGGCGCGTACGGGCGACCGGAGTTCGGCAAGTTCAAGCTCGTGCACACCAACCCCGACTTCTCCACCTCGGGCCTGTCGGCGGTGGTGTCCGAGTACTACGCGGCCACCGGCAAGAGGGAAGGGCTCACCGAACGGGACGTGACCTCGCCGAAGGCCCGCGCGCAGGTGCGCGACATCGAGCGCTCGATCGTCCACTACGGCGACACCACGCTGTTCATCGCCGACCAGCTGCGCGAGAACGGGCCGGGCTACGCCTCGGCGGTGGCGATGGAGGAGGTCACGCTGCTCGACTTCAACCGCAGCCGCGGGGGCCAGCCCAAGCTTGTTGCGCTCTATCCGCCCGAGGGCACCTTCTACTCAGACAATCCGTTCATCGTGATCGACGCCGACTACAACTCGGCCGCGGAGCGGGAGGGGGCGAAGGCCTTCCAGGAGTTCCTGGCCGAGGAGATCGATGCCGAGTCCGCAGGCCGGTTCGGCTTCAGGCCGGCCGACCTTGACGAAGCACCCGCCGGGCTGGTGACGCCGCAGAACGGCGTCGACCCCAAGCAGCCCGAGCGCGTGCTGGGGCTGCCCGAGCCACGCGTGCTCGACCGCGTCCGTCGCACGTGGCGCGAGGACCGCAAGCCCGCCAATGTGCTGCTGGTGCTCGACACCTCGGGCTCCATGAACGACGCGGGCCGTCTGGAGCGCGCCAAGGCCGGCCTGGGCACGTTCCTCGCCGAGGTCTCTCCCAACGACCGCGTCGGCCTGACGATCTTCAACGACCGCCTACGGCCGCTGATCCCGATCGGCGGCCCCCGCGAACAGCTGCAGCCCACGATCGACCGGCTGATCGCCGATGGAGGCACCGCCTTCTACGACGCCACGCTGGCCGGCTTCGAGGACGTGAGTGGCCTGAACGACCGCGAGCGCCTGAACGCGGTCGTGCTGCTCACCGACGGCGAGGACACCGACTCCTCGCTCGGTGCGGAAGAGGTGGTCAGCCGGCTCGAGGAGCAGGGGGAGTCCGAATACCAGGTGCGCATCTTCACCATCGCCTATGGCGCCGAGGCCGAGGGCGCGGAGGAGGCGTTGGCGGATATCGCCAAGGCCTCGGGCGGGCAGTCCTACAGCGGCGACACCGACGACATCGAGACCGTGTACCGCAGCATCTCCAGCTTCTTCTGAGATGGACACCGCTGTCAAGTGCGCGGACTAGCCTCTCCGGCGCGATGGCCGATCGTCCCTACAGCCGCTCGGAGTACAACCGCGCGCTGATCGCCAACGCGCTGCTCGACCCGTTCGCCGTGGTGCTGCTGGCCGTGATGCTCGTCGCCGGGTTCGTGCTCGGGGCGATCGCCATCCTGGCTCCGCTGGGGCTGGTGCTCTATGGCGTGGCGGGGGCCCGCGCGTACCTCGACGAGGACGTTGCGAACGCGGTCCTGGAGCGCCGGCGCGGAAAGCGCAGGGCCACGTTGGAGCGCGGCGGCCCGCGAGTTGACCCGACTGCGCTCGCGCCCCCGATCGGCGGGCTGGTGGCCGGCGCCCTGCAGCGCGAGGGGCGCATCCGTGAGGCGGTCGAGCGCGCCGAGCTGCCGTACACGGAGGTGCTTGACGAGGTCGACCGCTTCGTGCGGGCCATGGAGGGCACGGCGGCGCGTGCCCAGCTGCTCTACGAGGCGCTCGCGGAATCGCCGCCCGCTCAGGTCGAGGCGCGGCTCGCCGAGGTGCAGGCGTCCGGCGGCCCCAGCCGCAGCGAGCTGGCCGCCGCGCTCACCGGGCAGGTCACGGTGCTGCGCCGCATGGAGGGTCAGCTGCAGGCCTTCTATGACCAGATGGAGAAGATCCTGGTGGAGTTGGACACCGTACGGGGCAGCCTGGTCTCGTTGTCCGCCTCGACCGACGCCGCCGGCTCTCAGCAGCTGGCGGCCGACGTGCGCGGGCTGCGTGAAGAGGTGGGAGCCCTGGCGGAGGGGATGAGCGAGGCTTACGAGCGGCCGGGGCGGTAGTCGGACCTCCGCGATCCCTCGATTCACCGCGGGGGCGGGAGGATCTACGCCAGGTCTGTGACAAGGGCGACGGCGATCTCCGCCACCTCCGTCGGGGTCCTGCCCACACGCACGCCGCCGGCCTCGAGCGCCTCGGCCTTGGCGGCGGCCGTGCCCTTCGAGCCCGAGACGATCGCGCCGGCGTGACCCATGGTCTTGCCGGGCTGGGCGGTGAAGCCGGCGATGTAGGCCACCACGGGCTTGGTCACATGCTCGCCGATGTACTCGGCGGCCTGCTCCTCGGCGTCGCCGCCGATCTCGCCGCTCAGCACGATCAGCTCGG
>JACCUE010000305.1 GCA_013812005.1 Thermoleophilaceae bacterium | reverse complement strand
TCGCCCACCATGCCCTCGAGCTCGTTCACGCGCGCGGCCAGGCTGCGCAGGGCGTCCGCCACCGGGTCGGGCAGATGGGCCCAGTCGGCGTCGGGTCCGTCGGGGCGCTTGCCGTCCACCCGCACGGGGTGTCCGGGATTGCCCACCACCGTCGAGTTCGCCGGCACATCGTGCACCACCACCGAGTTGGCGCCGATCTTGGCCCGGTCGCCCACCACGATGGGCCCGAGGAGCTTGGCGCCCGAGCCGATCACCACGTCGTCGCCGACCGTGGGGTGGCGCTTGCCCCGTGCGAAGCCGGTACCGCCGAGCGTCACCCCCTGGTAGAGGGTCACGTCGCGGCCTATCTCGGCGGTCTCGCCGATCACCACTCCAGCCCCGTGGTCGATGAACAGCGCCTGGCCGATGCCGGCCGCGGGATGGATCTCCACCCCCGTGCCCACCCGGGTGGCGTTGGCCAACAGGCGGGGCGCGAGCGGCACGCCCGCGTGGTGCAGGGCGTGAGCCACGCGGTGTGACAGCAGCGCCTGGACGCCGCCGTAGGTCAGCAGGATCTCCAGCCGGCCCACGCCGCGCGCGGCCGGATCGCGATCCTGAGCGGCGGTCAGGTCCTCGCGCAGCTCGCGTCCGACGCGAGTGAGGGTGCCGAGGCCGAGCATCAGGGATCGGATTGTGCCGAAGCGATCAAACCCGTGCACAGGCGGGGCAGCCCGCTCGGCGGCTCGTGTGCACCACCAGCTGCGCCATGTCGCGGCCGTCGATCTGCAGCATCCGATCGAGCAGGGGCTCTCCGACCCCTGTCAGCAGCTTGAGCGCCTCGAGGGCCTGGATCGAGCCAACGATGCCCGCCATCGCGCCGAGCACCCCGGCCTCACGGCACGATCGCCGGCTGCCGGCCGGCGGCGCGCTTGGAAACACGCAGCGATAGCAAGCGGACTCGCCGGGCCGCACCGACAGCACGAGCCCCTCGAAGGCCGCGACGCCGGCCTCCACCAGCGGGACGTCCTGCGCACAGCAGGCGTCGTTCACCAGGTAGCGGCTCTCGAAGCTGTCGGTGCAGTCAAGCACCACATCGGCGCCCATCACCACCGCCTCGGCGTTGCGGTCGGTCAGCTCGACCGGATGGGTCTCCACCACGACCTCCGGGTTGAGCAGGTTGAGCTTGGCGCCCGCAACCTCCGCCTTGGGGCGTCCCACGTCGGGAGTGAAGTGCAGCGGCTGGCGATGCAGGTTCGACAGCTCGACCCGGTCTGGATCCACGATCCCGAGCTGCCCCACCCCGGCAGCCGCCAGGTAGGTGGCGGCCGGGCTGCCCAGCGCCCCTGCGCCTATCACCAGCGCCCGGGCGCCCCACAGGCGCTCCTGCGCCTCCCCGCTCCACTCCGTCATCAGCAGCTGGCGGGAGTAGCGCTCGAGCTCCGGAGCCGTGAGGGTCACGGGGCGAAGAAGGGAGTGCTCACGTAGCGCTCGCCCGAGTCGGGCATGACCACGACGATCCGCTTACCACGCATGGCCGGGCGCGAGCCGACCCGGATCGCCGCCCACAACGCGGCGCCGCACGAGATACCCGCCAGCACGCCCTCCCGGCGGGCGCAGGCGCGAGCCGTCTCGATGGCGTCCTCGTCCTCCACCCCGATCACCTCGTCGACGATCCCGCAGTTGAGCACGGGCGGCACGAAGCCCGCTCCGATGCCCTGGATCTTGTGGGGGCCGGCCGGCCCGCCCGAGAGCACCGGCGAGCTCTTGGGCTCCACCGCCACCACCAGGATGTCCGGGTTGCGCTCCTTGAGGCGCTCGCCGGCTCCGGTGATCGTGCCCCCCGTGCCGACACCCGCCACGATGACGTCCACTCGGCCGTCCATGTCGCGCCAGATCTCTTCCGCGGTGGTGCGCCGATGCACCTCGGGGTTGGCCGGGTTGGCGAACTGGTCGCAGATGAAGGCGTTGCCGCGGTCGGCGGCGATGCGCCGGGCGGCGTCGACGGCTTCGTCCATCCCCCCCATCGACTCGGTGATCTCCACCTGCGCGCCGTAGAGGCGCAGCAAGCCCTCCCGCTCGCGGCTCATCCCCTGGGGCATGGCCAGCACGAGCTCATAGCCCCGTGCGGCGCACACGAAGGCGAGCGCGATGCCGGTGTTGCCCGACGTGGCTTCCACGATCGTGGTGCGGCCGGGCTCGATGCGGCCCTCCGCCTCGGCGGCCTCGATCATGGCCACGCCGATCCGGTCCTTCACGCTGCCCGCCGGGTTGTAGGCCTCGAGCTTGCCCACCAGCTCGGCGTCGCAGCCCGGCGCCAGGCGCCCGAGGCGGACCAGGGGCGTGCAGCCGACCAGATCGGAGAGGTTGTCGGG
>JACCUE010000299.1 GCA_013812005.1 Thermoleophilaceae bacterium | reverse complement strand
AGCGTGGACGAGTCTTCGAGGAACTGCCCGAGCAGCACCTCGTCGCGGCTCAGCTCGCGAAACAGCCGCCCGCCGGTGGAAAGCGTCGGGTTGAGGTACTTCGTGCCCTGGTTGAGCTGCTGGCCCCGGCCCGCGATCATCTTGCGCGAGCCCTCGAGGAAGTCCTGCACGGCCACCCGGGCCACCGGGTCGAAGAGGTTGAACAGCTGATCGAGCTCGACCGCGGTGTCGGTGGAGTCTTCTGCGAGCAGGCTCCCGTCGTCGATCTCGGCTCCGTCGCCGTCGCCGAGCTGGATGTCCACGAAGCGGTTGGCGATGCCCGACAGCGAGCGCTGCTTGATCACCGCTCGTGTGCCGACGCGCAACGGCGTGAACCTCTCCTCGATCTTGATGGTCACGTCGGCGCGGCCGTCGCTGGTGATCTGGATGTCCTCGACTGTGCCTGCGGGCACGCCGCCGATCTGCACCTCGTTGCCCTTCACCAGCTGGGCGGCATTGAGGAACCGCGCCGTCACGTTGTAGCTGTCGCCACCGCCGAGGAAGAGCAGGGCCACGAGCACCGCGGCGGCGATCACCGCGCCCAGGGCCGCGACACGCGCCACGCTGGATCCCCTCCGGTCCTCCCCACTCCTCACGTGCGCGAGGTTACTGTCCGATGACGGGATTCGAGCCGGTACCAGCGGTTCCTTAATGGCAGCCAAACCTTCACGACTGCCCGCAAAGGAGCCCTGGCATAGTCTGAGGAGTGGGCGAGATGGCTATCGAGGTCTCCGACCTGCGCAAGAGCTACGGCGCGGTCGAGGCCCTCCGGGGTCTGTCTTTCGACGTCCGCCGGGGTGAGGTGTTCGGCCTCCTGGGGCCCAACGGCGCGGGCAAGACGACCACCGTCGAGATCCTCGAGGGCTACCGCGCCCGCAGCGGCGGCAGCGTGCGCGTGCTGGGACAGGATCCCGCCGTGCGTGACCGCCGCCAGCAGGAGCGGGTGGGCATCGTGCTCCAGAGCTGCGGCTTTCACTCCCACATCACCGTCCGCGAGGCGGTGGGACACATGGCCAAGGCCTACCCGCGCCCGCGTGACGTCGGCGAGACGATCGCCCTCGTGGGGCTCGAGGACAAGGCCGAAGAGCGCTCGGGGCGCCTGTCGGGCGGGCAGCGCCGCCGTCTGGACCTGGCCCTCGCCCTGGTCGGCGATCCCGAGCTGGTGTTCCTCGACGAGCCCACGACGGGCTTCGATCCCGCCGCGCGGCGAGCGGCGTGGACGGTCGTCGGCGCGCTCAGGGACCTCGGCAAGACCGTGCTGCTCACCACGCACTACCTGGACGAGGCGCAGGCGCTGGCCGACCGCGTGGCGATCATCAAGGATGGCGCCATGGTGGCGGAGGGCCCGCCGGCGGAGCTTTCTCCCACCAGCGCGGGCTACCTCGTGTCCTATGTCTCCGACGGCCGCCGGGTCGAGCACCGGACCGACGATCCCACCGATCTGCTGCACCGCCTGACCGGCGACGCCCTCGCCCGCGGGGACCGGCTGCAGGGCCTCGAGGTGGCCCGCCCCACGCTCGAAGACGTGTATCTGGAGCTGACCGCCGAGGACGAGCAGTGAGCCCCGCGACCCTCGCCTGGGAGCAGTATCGCCTCGAGCGCAAGCTGTTCTGGCGCAACCCGAGCGCCGCGTTCTTCAGCTTCGGGCTACCGCTGATGCTGCTGCTGCTCGTGGCCTCGGTGTTCGCCTCGGCCCCCGATCAGCTGCGGGTCGTGATCCCGGGGATCGCGGGCATGAGCGTGATGGCCACCACCTTCAACGCGCTGGCGATCAACCTCACCTTCCGGCGCGAAGAGGGTCTCCTGAAGCGGGTCCGGGGCACCCCGATGCCGGCCGGCTCCTACTTCGCGGGCTTTCTCGGCAATGCGGTGGCCAACGCCTGCGTGCAGGTGGCGCTGGTGATCCTGATCGGTCATCTGCTCTACGACGTGACCTGGCCCAAGGACTGGCCCGAGCTGATCGTGTTCACGCTGGCCGGGGTGATCACCTTCGGCGCGCTCGGGATCGCGATGTCGCACGTGATTCCCAACTTCGACTCGGCGCCCGCCTACGTGAACTTCGTCTTCCTGCCGGTGATCTTCATCTCCGGTGTGTTCTACTCGTCCGACGACCTTCCGCCCGTGCTGGAAGCCGTGGCCGGGGCGCTACCGCTCAAGCATGTGATCGATGGGCTGTCGGGAGCGATCGTCGAGGGGTCGGGGATCGGCGCGGATCTGGGATCGCTTGCGGTCGTGGGAGCCTGGGGAGTGGCGGCGCTGGTGCTGGCCGTGCGGGGGTTTCGGTGGGAATGACTCCTCAGAGACGCAGGGATTGGCCGTGGCGCTTGAGCCACTGCTCTCGGGTCTTGTAGTCCGGCACCCGCTTCTCGAGCTCTGCCCAGAACTTCGGGGAGTGGTCGTGTATCTCCAGGTGGAC
>JACCUE010000282.1 GCA_013812005.1 Thermoleophilaceae bacterium | reverse complement strand
GCGCGAACAGGAGGACTATCACGACGGGCAGCAGGAGCAGCTCGGGCACGAGGGTGCCGCGGACCACGAAGGCGATCGGAAGCAGGAGGGCCAGCATCACCAGGAAGGTGCCCAGCTGCACGACGGCGACCGACACCGGTATCGCCTCGCGGGGGAAGCGGACCTTGCGCACGAGCGAGGCGTTGCGTACGAGGCTGGGTGCCGCGGCCAGCAGCGACTGGGCAAAGAACACCCATACGATCAGCCCCGCCATCAGGAAGAGCGGATAGTCGGGTATGTCGACCACCCGGAGCAGGACGGAGAAGACCAGCGCGTAGGCCCCCATCAGGACGAGCGGGTTGAGGAAGTACCAGAGCACCCCGAGCGTCGAGCCCTTGTACTTCTGGCGCAGCTCTCGGCGCACCATCTGCTCGAAGAGGAACCGGTAGCGCAGCACAGCGACAACAGGTTAGGGCCGGGGCTTTTCCATCGGCAGGCACACCGAGGTGAAGACCGAGCGTGACACCTCCAGCAGGATGTGCGGGTAGAAGCTGCCGCTGGGCGTCAGGACGTCGCAGGTGCCCGGCGCGTAGCGAGCGATGTTGTCCCAGGCGCGGGGAGAGAGCCGGAGATCCAGCGGCTGCATCAGGTCGAGGCCCGACGGCTCGATGATGCGCCTGCGCAGCTCGCGCGGGGTGAAGACATCGTCGAGCACCGCCCGTCGCCGTGGCGTGGCGAGGGGCCTGCGGCGCCCGAAGGTGAGCAGCCGCACGGCGAAGTCGACGGGGGCGGCGTCGCGCGAGTCGCGGC
Organism: Thermoleophilaceae bacterium; assembly: GCA_013812005.1. Lineage (GTDB taxonomy): Bacteria > Actinomycetota > Thermoleophilia > Solirubrobacterales > Thermoleophilaceae > JAAYBF01. Next base: position 3,464 of record JACCUE010000282.1, on the reverse strand, counting down.
GCACGAAGCACTCGGTGACGATGAACGCGTGCCCCCCGGGCCGCAGGACGCGGCCGATCTCGCTCGCCGAACGTGCGATGTCGGCCGGCGAGCCAAAATGCTCGATCGACGACAGCGAGTAGACCGCGTCGAAGCTCTCGTCAGCGAAGTCGAGGCGGCGGGCGTCCATCCATCTGGCCTGGAGCCGGTCCTCCCGGTAGGCAAAGGGCGCGTGGCTCTGCGGGGCGTCCACCATCGAAGCGCTCGCCTCCCGGCCGGCGAAGTCGCCCTCGCCGTAGATGTCGGTGGCCACCACGCGGCCGACTCGGTTCGCGAGCCAGTACAGGATCGGCTCCGTTCCCGCGCCGACCGCCAGGACCTCACTCCTGTCGTCGAGCCTCCCGGTGTCCTCCAGAAAGAGGGCGAGCATGGCCATCTCCCACGCCTTCCTCTCCACGTGCGTCGCGGGATCGGAGTCCTGCTGGACCTCCCGCAACACGGCGATCAACGCGGGATCGTCGAAGTCAGGACGGTCGCACAGCTTCGCGTACTGTCGCGTCAAGTGAACGCGGAGGGGAGCAAGCACCGCACCTACGAACTACCACGCCCCCCGGGAGCGGATCACGGCCGGGAGCGTCCTCATCAGGATCGCCAGGTCGAGGAACACCGACCACCGCTCCAGGTACAGGAAGTCCAGGCGCACCAGCTCGTCGAAGTCGAGCTCCGAGCGACCGGACACCTGCCACAGGCCCGTCATCCCCGGCAGCACGAGATAGCGCTTGAGGTGCCAGTCGTGGAGGCGGTCGTAGTCGCGCTGGGGCAGTGGCCGCGGTCCCACCAGCGACATCTCCCCGCGAACTACGTTGAGCAGCTGCGGAAGCTCATCGAGCGACCAGCGCCTGAGCCAGTTGCCGACCTGGGTCACGCGCGGGTCGTCGCGGATCTTGAAGAGGGCCCCGCCCTGCTCGTTGTGCTCCTCGAGGCGCTCCTGCAGATCCTCCGCACCCGCCTGCATGGTGCGGAACTTGAAGCAGGCGAAGGGCCGGCCGCCGATGCCCGGCCGCATGGAGCGGAACAGGATCGGTCCCTTCGAGTCCAACCGGATGGCGAGAGCCACGAGGGCCATCAAGGGTGAGAGCACGGCCATCAGGAGCATCGAGCCGACGATGTCGAACCCGCGCTTGACCACGAAGTCGATGCCCTCGAAGACCGGCGGCTTCAGCTCGAAGAGCGGCAGCGACTGGCCGGGCACGAACTCGACCCGGTCCATCAGGATCTCCATCGTCGAGGGGGCGACCCTCACGCGGATTCCCTCTCTATGGCAGCGGTCCACCAGGTCCACCGCCTGCTCCTGCGGGAAGTCCGGGTCGGCGATCAGCACCTCGTCGAAGGTGTCGAAGTGACGCTCGAGCGCCTCCAGCGATCCGAAGTCCCGCAGGCCGTCGCTACGGCGCGGTGTGAGCGACACGAAGCCGAAGGGCTCGATCTGTGAGCTTTCCTGGAGGGCGTGAGCCACCGCGTCGATGTGGCTGCCCGAGCCGACCAGCACCGCCCGGCGGCGGTAGCCGGCGGCGCGCAGAACAGCGCCGCTGGCGCGCTCGAAGGCCCAGCGCAGCGAGGACACGTAGAGCAGGGCGAAGAACAGCGAGCCATAGAAGATGTAGTACGAGGAGAAGGTCGCCCCCTCGATCACGGCGTACACGAGGATCACCAGGGTCACCTGAAAAAGCGACGAGATCAACGTCGCGAAGCCAGGTCTCGAGGGGCGGTCGCGGTAGAGGCCGGAGCGGGCGAAGAGCAACAGCATCACCAGACAGGCGAGCGGCGCCACGTCGGCGGCCTGGCCGTTGGTCCGGTACAGCAGGTCCGGATCGAGCGCGAGGGTCTTGATCGCCAGGGCGGTCCAGATCGCGAGGAACATGCCGGCCACGTCGAGCGACGCCAGTGCAACCACCCGGAGACCGCGCCTGATGGTCTCGAACCGGAGCAGGCCGCCCAGCAACGGGGAGGTGCGCGCCCGGACGTCACGGCTGGGGAGCGCAGCCGGCGCTGCCGGCTTGACTTCCTCGAGTTCTCTGGCCAGGCCGTTGCCCATAGTTGACCCGTAAGGGGGACTGCCCACCCCTAACCCCTGCGACCAGTGAATGTAGCGCCCGGCAGCGGATGCAAGCGGTGCGGAAGGGGGGCGAAATGTGGCGCGCCGGCACTTCTCCATGCAGATCGGCACGTGCCGGGGCCAAAAAGGGCGCACTTTGCGGTCGGCTCTCGGGGCGCCGGAGACGCATTCAAGGCAGGATCGGATCGGAAAGGAGTGCGGGACGTGGAATCCCAGTCAGAGCTCACGAAGCACGGTGGCGGTCGGACCCCCGACAAGGTCGCCTTGCTCGAGCGCTTCCGCGCGCAGATGCTCTCGACCGCCCGCCGCTACTCGATCAACTGCCACGATGCCGACGACGCCTACCAGCGCGCGGCGGAGATTCTGCTCACCCACTCGCCCACCGGCACCGACGACGAGTTGTGCCGGTGGCTGCGCACCACCGTGAAGCACGAGGCGCTGGCCATCCGCCGACAGGTCGAGCGGGTGGCCCCGGCCGGCGAGCCCCAGAGGCTGCCCGAGCCACGGTCGGCCCCGCGGGAGACGGCCCACGACGAGGCCGAGCGCAGCGAGCGGCTGAGCCTGGGCGCCCAGGCGCTCGCACGGCTGAAGCCCCAAGAGCTCCGCTGCCTGCTGCTCAAGGCCGAGGGCTACAGCTATCAGGAGATCTGCGAGCGGACCGGGTTCTCGTACACGAAGGTGAATCGATGTCTCGCCGAAGGCCGGCGGGCGTTCCTGGAGCGCGTGACCAGCATCGAGTCGGGAGCCGAGTGCGAGCTGCTCGCCCCCCGCCTTTCGGCCCTTGCCGACGGGGAGGGCACCGCCACCGACCTCGCCGCCGTGCGCCCACATCTCAAGACCTGTCTGGCCTGCCGGGCTCGCCTGCGCGAGTTCCGGGCCGTGCCTGCCCGGGTGGCGGCCCTCGCCCCGGCGGAGGCGATTGCCGGCGCCGGACCAGACGCCGGGCCGGCGCACAACTTCTTCGAGTCGCTGGTGGGCTCGGCCCAGCACAAGGCCTCGGCCTTTGGCGATCGCGCCCACCATGTGCTGGAGCTGGCCGGCGCCCAGAAGGCGGCGGCGGTTGCCGCTTCGGCGGCGGCGCTGGCAGGCGGCGGTGCCATCACCGCCGAGCGTGTCTCCGAGCGCGGGGGCGATCGCACGGGGGCGACCGACGTGCGCCCCGCGAGCAACCAGAGCCAGACGCCGGCGCCCCCCATGACTGAACCGGAGCCGCCATCCGCCGAGGGGCCGCCTTCGCCCACCTCCGCGCCCACGCCGCCCGCCGCGCAACGGAGTATCTTCAAGGCGGTATTCCTTCCAGCCATTCGCCGTAGCGACGTCTGATGTCAAACCAGTAGGCTTGAGCCTATCGAATGCCGTCGCAGAATAG
>JACCUE010000243.1 GCA_013812005.1 Thermoleophilaceae bacterium | reverse complement strand
GGCTCGGACTCGGGCGCCTTGATTCCGCGGCGGCCGTACATCATCGAGTCGAAGTGCCCGGCGAAGGAGAGGTGGCGAAAGCGGGGCTTGCCGGTGGCCGGGTCGAGCGCCAGCGCCTGGAGGTAGTCGTAGTCGAAGTCGCCGTGGGACAGCGACATCGGCTTGCGGCCGTGGTCGATCATCGCCTGCAGCGCGCCCGCGTGATCGTCGGCCTCGAGCAGGGTCACCTCGCCGCCGATCAGCTGGGCGTTCTGGCCGGGGCCGCGCTCGGCGCGCAGGTAGGCCATCTGACGCTCCACCTCGCGCACGGTGTGCTCGCCGTCGGTGCGCACCCGGTTCGCCTCCCGCGAGTGATAGCACGGCGTGCAGGCCAGGTTGCAGCGGGGGAAGACCCCGTGTGTGCCCTCGCAGCCGGCGGTGCGTCGGCCGAGCATCTGGTTGCGCGTCTTGACGTGGGCGGGCAACTCCTCCCAGCGCCTGGCCAGCGCCGCCGTGAGGTCGGGGTGCTCAGGACGGGTTCGCAGCTCCAGGTCACGCAGGCGTGCGCCGAGAGAGGCCACGAAAGTGATGCTAACCGGCGCGAGGCGCCCGCGTGCACCGCTCTGGCTCACCTCACGCGCCGGTAGAGCCGTGCCAGCCGCGCCGGCGGCACACCCGCCACGTAGAGCAGACGAATCGCCCACCAGGAGAGCAGCGTGCGCGCCAGGCCGGCCCGCCGCCAGCGGCGATCGCTCGTCCGCGCCGGGCCGGACAGGCACGCCGTTCGATGACCGGCCTCCAGACGGCGGACGAAGTCATAGTCGTCCATGATCTCGAGCTCGCGGTAGCCGCCGAGCCGCTCGAACACCTCGCGCCTCACCCACACCGACGAATCGCCGTAGTAGAAGCCAAAGCGCCGCTGGAAGGCGTAGGCGGCGGAGAGCAGGCGCGCGAAGCGGTCCTCCCCGTCGAACCGCAGGGCGAAGTTCCCGCCGGCGATGCCGGGGTCCATGGTCGCCGAGGCCAGCGATGCGTACGCGCCGGCCGGCAGGCGGGAGTCGGCGTGGAGGAAGAGCAGAAGATCGCCGCCCGCCTCCCCGGCTGCGGCGTTGAGCTGTCGGGGGCGCCCTCCCGACGCGTGCACCACGCGCACGTCGCGCCCCAGCGCGATGTCGACGGTGGCATCGCAGGAGCCGCCGTCGGCCACCAGCACCTCCCACCGGCCCGCGAGCGACTCCACGTGGTCGAGCAGACCCGGAAGGGCCTTCTCCTCGTCGATGGTCGGGACGATCACCGAGACGAGCGGTCCACCGGGCGCCGGGCGGCGCGGGCTCACACAGCGCATCGAAACGCAGCGGGCAGGGTCCCGTCCTCGAGACGCAGCTCCAGAAAACGCTCGATCACCGCCCGCTTGGCTTCAGCGAGCGGCACCTCGCCGCGCGCGACCAGGAAGTCCGGGCTCGACTCGAGGTCGCCTCCCACCGGGTGCCAGTGCACGCCGTCCGCGGTCACCGTCAGCTCGGGTGCCATCACGCCCTCGGAGATCTCGATGCCGGCGTCCATCCCCTCGGCGAACCCGCGCTGCACCAGCGGCCGCACCGCGAAGTCGCTGCCCTCGATCCCCAGCCCGGCAAGCAGCTCGCGGAGCTGTGAGACCTCGGCGCGGTTCTCCGGCGTCTCGGTCATGGCCACGCGCAGCGGCAGCCCCAGCTCGCGGGCGAAGCGGATGCCCTCCATCGCGCGCGCCCACGATCCGGCGCCGCGCCAGCGGTCGTGCGTCCCGGCGCGCGCACCGTCCACCGAGCTCTGCAGCACGAGCCGCTCGCACCCCGCCAGGCGCTCCAGCTCGCCGGCCCGGCGGCCGGTGAAGAGCATCGCGTTGGTCAGCACCACGGTCGGGAGGCGGGCACTCGCGTACTCGATCATGTCGACGATCTGCGGGTGCACGAACGGCTCCCCTCCCGTCAGGTACAGCTCGCGGAAGCCCTCCTCTAGGGCCTCGTCCACAAGCGCCCGGAAGCGCTGCGCCGAGATCTCGCGCCGCCGCGCCCGCGGCGAGGACGCCACGACGCAGTAGCCACAGGCCAGGTTGCAGTGGAAGTTCGAGTAGACCCACAGCCGCGCGGGGAAGGCCTCGGTGCCGAACATCGAGACGACCGGCAGGCCGCGATCCTCGTATGCCGGGGCATCCGCCCATCCGGCGTCGCCGCCCGCGGCGAAGCCGGCCGGCACCGCGTCGCGGTAGACCTGGTAGCGCCCCCGCGCCCGCTCCCGCGGCGGCACGACCTCCAGGCAGGTCGTCCACCATCCGGTCTCGATCGTCTCCACGAACGCCTCTGGCAGCCCCGCCGTGCGCATCGACGCCGCCTGGGCGCGCCAGTCGTATGAGACGGGTACGAGCTCGGCCAGCGCGACGCCGTCCCGGAGCTCGAGGATGGCGTACGAGGTCTCGCGCCGGCCGTCGTTGGCCGGCCGGCCGACGGCGCCCACGTTGACCACCAGCGTGCCATCCAGCACCCTCTGCCACGGAATGCCGGTGTGCGTGCACAGCAGTACGCCGGCGCCCGACTCGCGCACTCGCCGGCCCAGCTCGTCGTCGTCGAGCGACTCCCACAGGAAGTCGTTGACCGCCAGCGGCGAGCCGTGCACCGCGTGCAGGTCCACCCCGTCGACCACCTCGCGCAGCTCGCCCGGGAGCCCGCGCATCCAGCCGGCGAATGCGGCTCCCGTGGCCGCGCGCGTGTGGTCGTACATCAGCTGAGCGAACTCGTTGTCGCGCTCGGAGGAGTAGCCGCAGCCACAGTCCTCGTCCCCACGCCCGATGGCGATGTCGTAGTTGCCGGCGATCGACTCGACGCCAAACTCCTCCAACAGCGGCCAGACCGCGTCGCACTCCGCGCCGAAGCCACCCAGGTCACCCAAATTGAGGATCCGCTCACAGTCGCGAGCGCGCGCGTCCTCGAGCATCGCGCGCAAGGCGTAAGGGTTGGCGTATGCGCCTCCGAAGGCCGCGATGCGCACGGTGCGCGTCAGTTTAGGATCCGTTCGCCGCTGCGGTGCGAACGGAAGGAAGGACATGGGAGAGATCCGACCCCCCAGGCGAGTCGCCATCATCGGAGCCGGCCCGGTTGGCCTGGAGGCCGCGCTCGCCGCGGCTGAGCGCGGCCTGGACTTCACCGTCTACGAAGCCGCCGCCTCACCCGGCGGCTACGTGCGCCGCTGGGGGCAGGTGCGCCTGTTCACCCCCTGGGAGATGAACGTCTCCGATCGCGCCCGCGCGGCGCTCGGGGCGCAAGCCCCCGCCGGCAGCGCGCTCCCGACCGGAGAGGAGCTGGTAGAGCGTCTGATCGAGCCGCTCGCCGCCAGCCCGGCGCTCGTGGGCCGCGTACGCCTTGCCACGGGAGTGCGCGCCGTGGGACGGGAGGGCTTGCTCAAGCACGAGGCGATCGGCTCCGGCGAGCGCGCGGCTCGGCGCTTCCGACTGCTGGTTGCCGGACCGGAAGGCGCCGAGTCGATCGAGCACGCCGACGCCGTGATCGACTGCTCGGGCACCTACGGCCACCCGAACCGGCTCGGCGACGGGGGCATCGATGCTCCAGGCGAACGTGCCTTCGAGGACCGCATCGAGCGCTTCCTGCCCCAGCTCGATGCACAGCACGACGAGTGGGCGGGACGCACCGTCCTTCTCACCGGCTCCGGGCACTCCGCACAGACCGCCGCCCGTGCGCTCGCCGAGTTCGCACGGCATGCGCCCGGCACGAAGGTGATCTGGGCGGTGCGCCGCCCGCGGCCCGACTGGGGCACGGTGCCGGGCGACCCCCTGCCCGAGCGCGCCTCGCTCAACCGCGCCGCAGAGGAGCTGCAGCGCGGCCACTCGGCGGCGGTGGAGGTGCGGCCCGGGCGGGTGACCGAGGCGCTGCAGCCCAGCGGCGGGCGGATCATGGTCTCTCTGCGCAACGGCAATGTGGAGCGCGTGGAGGTAGACCGCATCCTCGCGCTCAACGGCGGCGTGGGTGACCACTCCCTCTACCGCCAGCTGCAGGTGCACGAGTGCTACGCCACGTGCGGGCCGATGAAGCTGGCCGCCACGCTGCTGGCCGGCGGGGGCGGCGACTGCCTCGCCCAGACCAGCCACGGGCCCGAGACCCTGCTCAACCCCGAGCCCGGCTTCTTCATCCTCGGCGCCAAGTCATACGGGCGCAACTCGCAGTTTTTGATGAGCATCGGATGGCAGCAGGTCGACGATGTGTTCGCCTCGCTGCTGAGCTGACGC
>JACCUE010000240.1 GCA_013812005.1 Thermoleophilaceae bacterium | reverse complement strand
GAGGGCGAGCTCTTCGACATCACTCCCTATGCGGGGGCGTACGTGCGCTACTTCGTGCGCCACCCGACCACGCAGCTGATGCCGCGCAAGATCAAGACGGCGTTCTCGGCCACCGACGCCGACGTTGCCATCACCGGCATCCACGACATCGGCTTCCTACCGCGGATGCGCGACGGCGTGAAGGGCGTGGAGATCCGCGTGGGCGGCGGCACCTCGATCATGCCCCGGGTGGCCCCGACGCTCTACGACTTCGTGGAGCTCGACAACGGCGACTACCTCAAGGTCACCGAAGCCTGCTTTCGCATCTTCGACCGCCAGGACTGGCTGCGCGTCAACCGTGCCCGGGCCCGGATCAAGGTGCTGATCGACAAGATCGGCATCGACGAGTTCCGCGCGCAGGTGGAGGAGGAGCTGAAGGGCGACTGGGTCTCAGAGCGCGACTTCGATCCCCAGCCCAAGTTGTTCGTGCACGACGAGGAGGCGAACGCGCCCGAACTGCTCTCACACTACGCCGAGCCGAACGGCGACCTATCCGAGTTCGAGCGTTTCCGCTCCGACAACGTCGCACCCCAGCGCCAGGCCGGCTTCTCGACCATCCATGTGAAGGTCACCCGCGGCGACCTCACCCCAGAGCAGTTCCGCGGCCTCGCCGACATCATGCGCGACCGCTCAGGCGGCTACGCCCGCACCACGGTGGAGCAGAACTTCGTGCTGCGCTGGGTGCGCGACGAGGCCGTGTATGAGGTCTGGCAGCGCCTCAAGGCCCTCGACCTCGGCGAGGCCGGGCCGATGAAGGTCACCGACGTGGTCAGCTGCCCGGGCACCGACAGCTGCAAGCTCGGCATCACCAGCTCCATGGGCCTCAACCGTGCAGTCCAGCAGCGGGTCGAGGAGATGGACATCCACGACCCGCTCACACGCAAGGTCCACATCAAGATGTCCGGCTGCCCCAATGGCTGCAGCCAGCACCACATCGCCAACATCGGCTTCTACGGAGCGTCGATCAAGGTCGGGGACAAGACCATCCCCGCGTACATCCCGCACATCGGCGGCACGTTCGTCGGCGGCGAGGTGATCTACGGCACGCGGCTGAAGTCGCGCCTGCCCTCCAAGCGCGTGCCGGACGCCGTGGAGCGCTGGCTGCGCTACTACGAGGCCGAGCGCCGAGAGGGGGAGGAGTTCAACGACTTCGCCGAGCGCGTGGGTGCGGAGAGCTTCACCGAGCAGATCAAAGACCTGGCCCTGCCCGTCGAGTTCACGGTGGAGAACATGGACTTCTTCATCGACTGGAGCCGGGACGAGCTCTACCGCGTGGTCCGCGGTGAGGGCGAATGCGCAGTCTGACCACCGAAGCCGGCACGACGCGGAACCCGGCTGGGGCAGGGTCCGAGGTCGAGCCCCTCAGCGCACAGGAGATCCTCGCCCAGGCGCTCGAGGATCACCATCCGCGCATGGCGCTCGCCTGTTCCTTCCAGAAGGAGGAGGCGGTGCTCGTGCACATGCTGCTCGAGCTGGCGCCCGACGCGCGTGTGTTCACGATCGACACCGGTGTGCTGTTCGCAGAGACCTACGCGACGTGGCGCGAGCTGGAGCAGCGCACCGGGGTCGAGGTTGAGGTGATCGACGCGCTGCCGGTCGACGGGCGGCCGTGGGGCGCCGACCGCTGCTGCGGCGAGCGCAAGGTGGCCGCGCTGGAGGCGATGCTCGGGGGCCTGGACGCCTGGGTCACCGGCGTGCGGCGCGAGCAGTCGCCCACCCGCGCGGCCGCGCCAAAGCTGGGCTGGGATGCCGACCACGGCCTGTGGAAGGTGAGCCCGCTCGCGGATTGGAGCGAGGATCGGGTCTGGGAGTACCTCAAGGAGCACGACCTCCCCTACAATCCGCTCCACGACCGCGGCTATGCCTCGATCGGCTGCGCGCCGTGCACCCTGCCCGGCAGCGGCCGAGAGGGTCGCTGGGCGGGTCAGGACAAGACCGAGTGCGGCCTGCACAGCGAACGATGAGCGCAACAACCACCTTGGACCAGTCGACGCAGCCCACGCTGTCCCACCTGCGCGCCCTCGAGGCGGAAGCGATCCATGTCTTCCGCGAGGTGGCGGCCGAGCTGGAGCGCCCCGTGCTGCTGTTCTCCGGCGGCAAGGACTCGATCGTGCTGCTGCGACTGGCCGAGAAGGCCTTCCGTCCGGGCGGATTCCCCTTCCCGGTGATGCACGTCGACACCGGGCACAACTTCCCCGAGGTGATCGAGTTCCGCGACCGCCGCGTGGCCGAGCTGGGCGAGCGCCTGATCGTGGCCTCGGTGCAGGAATCGATCGACCGTGGCCGCGTGGTCGAGGAGAGGGGCCCGCGCGCCTCGCGCAACCGCCTGCAGACCGTGACCCTGCTCGACGCCATCACCGAGAACAGATTCGACGCGGCCTTCGGCGGTGCGCGCCGCGACGAGGAGCGCGCCCGGGCGAAGGAGCGGATCTTCTCGTTTCGCGACGACTTCGGCCAGTGGGATCCGAAGGCGCAGCGGCCCGAGCTGTGGTCGCTCTACAACGGCCGAGTCCGCCGCGGCGAGCAGGTACGCGTGTTCCCGCTCTCCAACTGGACCGAGCTGGACGTGTGGCAGTACATCGACGAGGAGGGGCTCGAGGTGCCCAACATCTACTTCGCGCACGACCGTGAGGTCTTCCAGCGCGACGGAATGCTCTACGCCACCTCCCCCTACATGCAGATGGTCGACGGTGAGGAGCCCTTCACCGCTTCCGTTCGCTACCGCACCGTCGGTGACATGAGCTGCACCGGAGGTGTGCGCTCGGATGCCGCCACGCTCGAGGAGGTGGTGGCCGAGATCGCCGCCACGCGCATCACCGAGCGCGGCGAGACCCGGGCCGACGACCGCGTGACCGAGGCCGCGATGGAGGATCGCAAGCGCGAAGGATACTTTTGATGCCCGGAAGGCATCGATCCGATCAGGGGTGCGGGCTGGATGCCCGCACGGGGTAACCAACATGGCGGTGGTGCAAGCAACCTCGGAGCTGCTCCGGTTCGCCACCGCGGGCTCTGTCGACGACGGCAAGAGCACCCTGATCGGCCGGCTGCTGTTCGACTCCAAGCAGGTGCTGGCCGACCAGATGGCGCATGTGGAGGAGGTCTCCGAGCGTCGCGGCGACGGCTACGTGAACCTGGCCCTGCTCACCGACGGCCTGCGGGCCGAGCGCGAGCAGGGCATCACCATCGACGTGGCCTACCGCTACTTCCAGACCCCGAGGCGCAAGTTCATCATCGCCGACACGCCGGGCCACGAGCAGTACACGCGCAACATGGTCACCGGGGCCTCGACGGCCGATCTGTCGCTCAAGCTCCTCGACGCGCGCACCGGCGTGGTCGAGCAGTCCAAGCGCCACGCCTACATCGCATCACTGCTGCGTATCCCGCACGTGGTGGTATGCGTGAACAAGATGGACCTCGTCGACTTCGACGAAGGCGTCTTCGACCGGATCGTGTCCGACTTCACCGACTTTGCCGAGCCGCTTGACATAGAGAACCTCACCTTCATCCCGATCAGCGCGCTCGACGGTGACAACGTGGTGGACCGCTCCACCCGTATGCCCTGGTATGAGGGTCCTTCACTGCTCGACTGCCTCGAGCAGGTACAGATCGTGCGTGATCTCGATCATGCCGACGCCCGCTTCCCGGTCCAGTGGGTGATCCAGCCAAGCGCGGCGCGCGCTCCGGACTACCGGGGGTACGCGGGCCGTGTAGCCGGTGGCGCCCTGCGCCCCGGCGACGACGTGGTGGTGCTGCCGTCCGGCCAGCGCACCCGTGTCGCGACGATCGACAGCTACGAAGGCGCTCTGGAGAACGCCTTCGCCCCGATGTCGGTCACGATTCGCCTCGAGGACGACATCGACGTGTCCCGCGGCGACATGATCTGCGCGAGTCTCGATCCGCCCGAAGCGGCGCGCGACCTGACCGCCGACGTGTGCTGGATGACCAACGCCCCGCTCAAGCCGGGCGGCCGTTACGCCGTCAAACACACGACGCGCACAGTGCGGGCCGTAGTCGAGGACGTGGTGCATAAGGTCGACGTGCACACGCTCGAGCCCGGCCCCGCCAAGGAGCTCGGCCTCAACCACATCGGCCGCGTGCGCCTGCGTACGAGCACACCGCTCGTGGCCGACCCCTACGCGCGCAACCGCACCACCGGCAGCTTCATCCTCATCGACGAGGCGACCAACGACACGGTGGGCGCCGGCATGGTGGTAGCCGCCACTTCTGGCGGAGCGCATGCGAAGCATTCAGCATCCCTGCTGAATCCTTCCTGATGGGCATTGATCTGGCGGTCGTCGCCTTCGGCCTGGGCGTGGGCCTGCTGGTGGGCATGACGGGCATAGGCGGCGGGTCTCTGATGACCCCCCTTCTCATCCTTGTGTTCGGCGTCAAGCCGATCACCGCCGTCGGCACCGACCTCGC
>JACCUE010000202.1 GCA_013812005.1 Thermoleophilaceae bacterium | reverse complement strand
ATCAGATTGCGGCCCCACTACTTCCCGTTCACCGAGCCGAGCGTGGAGGTCGACGTCTCGTGCTTCGCGTGCAACGGCACGGGCACCCTGGATCACGGTGTGCGCTGCAACCTGTGCAAGGGGTCGGGCTGGATCGAGATCCTCGGCTCGGGCATGGTCGACCCCGACGTCCTGGGCTTCGTGGCCCACAACGGCTACGACGCCGAGCGGGTGCAGGGCTTCGCGTTCGGCATGGGGATCGAGCGGATCGCCATGCTCCGCCACGGCGTGCCCGATCTGCGCCTGTTCTTCGAGAACGACGTACGCTTCTTGGAGCAGTTCGGGCTATGAGGGTGCCGCTGACATGGCTGCGCTCTTACTGCGATCCGGGACTGCCGGCCGCGGAGCTGGCCGAGCGCCTCGACATGACCGGCACCGAGGTCGAGCGGATCGAGCACGTCGGTGTGGGCTCGGCCGGCTACTTCATCATCGCCAAGGTGCTGAGCGCCGAGCAGCACCCCGACGCGGACCGCCTGAGCGTGTGCCAGGTCGACGACGGGTCGGGCCGGCCGCGCACCATCGTGTGCGGGGCGCCCAACGTGGCCACGGGTCAGACGGTGGCGGTGGCGCTGCCGGGCGCCGTGATGCCCGACGGCACGGAGCTGGGCGAAGCCGAGCTGCGGGGAGTGCGCTCGAGCGGGATGATCCTGGCCGAGGACGAGGTGGGCATCGGCGGCGACCACGACGGGATCATGGTGCTGGACGAAGAGCTGCCGGCCGGGGCCCCGCTCAGCGACGCCCTGCCGATCGCCGACGAGGTGCTCGAGCTCGAGATCACCCCCAACCGGCCCGACTGCCTGTCGGTCTACGGCGTGGCGCGGGAGGTGCATGCGGCCACGGGCGCCGAACTTGCGCAGGACCCCACGGCCACCGACGCCGAGCCGGCCGGGGCCGGCGCCGTCGACCCTGCCGTGCGCGTGGAGATCGCCGACCCGGACATCTGCCTGCGCTTCACCGCGCGTGTGTTCGAGGGCGTGCAGATGGGCCCGTCACCCCAGTGGCTCAAGCAGCGCCTCACGGCGGCGGGGCAGCGGCCGATCTCCAACGTGGTGGACATCACCAACTACGTGATGCTCTGCACGGGCCAACCGCTGCACGCCTTCGACCTCGACGAGGTGCGCGGCTCTCAGATCGTGGTGCGCCGCGCCGAGGAGGGCGAGAGGATGGTCACCCTCGACGATGTCGAGCGCGAGTTCACGCCCGACGTGGCACTGGTGTGCGACGCGCAGGGGCCCTCGGGTGTCGCCGGCGTCATGGGCGGACAGATCTCGGAGGTATCCGAGCAGACCTCGCGGGTCCTGATGGAGGCCGCCACCTGGTCCGGGCCGAACATCCTGCGCACGTCCAAGGCGCTCGGGCTGCGCACGGAGGCATCCGCGCGTTTCGAGAAGCAGCTGCACCCCGATCTGGCCGCCGCGGCCCAGCGCCTGGCCGCCAAGCTGATGGTGGACCTGTGTGGGGCACGGATGGCGCCCGGCACGATCGACGTCTACCCCGAGCCGCTCGCGCCGCGGGTCGTGACGCTGCGGCTGAACCGCATCGAGCGGCTGCTGGGTGCGCGGATCCCGCAGAGGGACGTCAAGCGGATCCTGGAGGCGCTGGGCTTCGGGGTGCGGTCTTCCGGTGATGCCTTCGACGTGGCCGTGCCCTACTGGCGCGACGCCGACGCTCAGCGGGAAGCCGACCTGATCGAGGAGATTGCCCGCATCCACGGCCTCGAGAAGCTGCCGATCACCCTGCCTGCCCGTGAGCGCGCGGTCGGGCGGCTCACACCCAGGCAGCGTCTCAGGCGCCGGTTAGAAGACACGCTGCGCGACCGCGGGCTGCACGAGGTGGTGGCGTGGAGCTTCACGTCGCCGGAGGCCCTCGCGAGGCTGCGGCTCGCCGAAGCGCCGCCGCTCGCGCTCGCCAACCCGCTGAGCGAGGATGCCGGCGTGATGCGCCCGCTGCTGCTGCCCGGGCTGCTCGACGCGGCGGCACGTAACAGCGCACGCGGAGCGGGGGGTGCCGGCCTGTTCGAGTCCGCGCACGTGTACGCGCCCGACGGCCCGCTCGACGCTCCCGAAGGCAGTCCGCGTGGCCTTGCGCCCGCCGCCGAGCGCCACCACATCGCGGCGCTGCTCAGCCTCGCCGCGCCCGCCGGGTGGCGCAGCCCGGCCCGCCCGGCCGACTTCTACGCGGCCAAGGGCCTGGTGGAGGCGCTTGGCGCCGCCGCCGGCTTGGAGCTCGCGGCCGAGCCCGGCTCGCAGCCGTTCCTGCACCCCGGCCGCTCGGCGATGGTGCTGGCGCCCGGCGGTGGCGAGATCGGCTGGATCGGAGAGCTGCACCCGCTGGTGGCCGGCGCGTGGGATCTCGAGGGCGCCGCTGCCTTCGAGGTGGACTTCGACGCCCTCTCCGATGAGGCACCGGGACCCGCGGCTTACCGCGACCTCGCCAGCCGGCCCGCCGTGCTGCAGGACATCGCGGTGGTGGCTCCTGAGGCGGTGGCGGCCGCCGATGTCCTCGGCCTCGTGCGCGAAGCGGGGGGAGAGCTGCTGGCCTCCGCCCGGGTGTTCGACGTCTACGCGGGCGAGCAGGTGGGGGAGGGGAATCGGTCGCTGGCCATCCGGCTCGAGTTCCGCGCCCCCGACCGCACCCTGACCGACGAAGAGGTGGCGGCCCGCCGCAATGCGATCGAGTCCGCGCTGGGAAGCATCGGGGGGCGGCTGCGTGGCTGAGCGCACGCCCGTGGCGGTGATCGGCGCGGCCGGATTCGGCGGCGCCCTGTGCGCGAGGCTCGCGCACGCGCACCCATCGCTCGAGCTGACGGCCGTGACGGCGCGCTCAGATGCCGGGCGCCGCCACGACGCACTGTATCCGCGCCACGGCGTGCCCCTGACGATGGAGGAGCTCGACCCCGACCGGATCGCCGAGAAGGCCCGGGCCGCGCTCGTGGCCTACCCGCACAAGGCCGCGGCCCCGGCCGTGCGGGCCCTGCGCGAGCGCGGCCTGAAGGTTGTCGACCTGTCGGCGGACTTTCGCCTCGACCGCGAGCGCTACGAGCGCTGGTATCAGCCCCACGAGGCGCCGGAGTTGATCGCCGAGGCGGTCTACGGCCTGCCGGAGGCGCACAGGGACGAGATCCGTGGAGCGGACCTGGTGGCCGGGCCCGGCTGCAACTCCACCGCCGCTCTGCTGGCTCTGCTCCCGTTGAGCGACCTGGCGCGCGACGTGGTGGTCGACATCAAGACCGGGGTGTCCGGGGCGGGCAGGGAGGCCACGACCGAGACGCACTACGTGTCGGCCACCGAGAACGTGAATCCCTACAAGACCGAAGGCCACCGCCACAGCGCCGAGCTGGAGCAGGAGCTGGCGGACGGGGTGCGGATCACCTTCGTCCCGCACCTGGTCCCGATGGACCAGGGACTGCTGGCCAGCTGTTACGTGACCACGGAGCCGCGGCTGTCGACCGAAGAGGCCCGTGCCCTCTTCGAGCGCGCCTACGCGGGCGAGCCGTTCGTCGACCTGATCGACGCGCCTCCGCGCACCGCCGACGTGCGTGAGACCAACCGCTGCCGGGTCTACGTGACCACCACCGGCGACCGCGTGCTCGTCTTCGCGGCGATCGACAACCTCTGGAAGGGCGCCGCCGGCCAGGCGGTGCAGGATCTCAACCTGATGCTCGGACTGCCCGAGACCGAGGGCCTGCAATGAGCGAGGGCTTCTTCCGGTCGCGCTGGATCGAGCGCCCCGAACACGTTTCCGAGGGCGACCCGGGCGCCCTGCCGCTGGGCTTCCGGGCCGCGGCCGTGGCCGCCGGCATCAAGCCCAAGGGCCTCGATCTCGGGCTGCTGGTCTCCGACGAGCCGGACACCACCTCCGCGGCCCGGTTCACGACCAACGCCCGCGTGGGCGCCCCGGTGATGGTCTCCCGCCAAGCCGACCTCCAGGGCCTGCGGGCCGTGGTGGCCAACTCGGGCGGCTCGAACGTGGGTGACGGCCAACGGGGCCTCGACACCGCGACCGCCATGCAGGCCCGGGCGGCCGAGCGGCTGGGCTTCGAGCCCGTCCAGGTGGGGGTGGCCTCGACGGGCATCATCGGGCAGGAGCTGCCGCGCGACACCGCGCTGGCCGGTATCGACGCGGCAGCGGGCGAGCTGAGTGAGGGCGCCGGTGGCTTCTCGGAGGCGATCCTCACCAGCGACAGCGCTCCCAAGCGCGCCTGCCTCGACGTCGAGCTCTCCTCGGGGCGCGTGCGCCTGGCAGCGCAGGCCAAGGGTGCGGGCATGATCTCGCCGCATTTCGCCACGATGTTCTGCTTCGTGCAGACCGACGCCCGCGTGGACGCAGACACCCTCGATCTGCTCGCCGGAGTGTGCGTCAAGCGCTCGTTCGACCGGATCTCGGTCGACGGCCAGCTGTCCACGAGCGACACCGTCTTCGTGTTCGCCGGCGGTCGCTCAGGCGTAACCGTCGAGCCTCAGTCCGAGGACGAGCTGCGCCTTGGCGAGGCGCTGGACGCGCTGCTGCGCCAGCTGGCGGTGGACATGGTGGCCGACGGCGAGGGCTGCGAGCGCGTGGGCAGGATCGTGGTGCGCGGCGCCATGGAGACCGTTGAGCCGGTGGCGCGCGCGGTGGCCGACTCGCCGCTGGTGAAGACAGCCCTGCACGGAGGCGATCCCAACTTCGGGCGCATCCTGCAGGCGACCGGGGCTGCGATGCCGCTCGGCAGCCACTTCGTGGTCGACCTCGAGATCGAGGGGCGCCAGGTGGTGTCCGCCGGGGACGCCGTGGACCTCGACGAGTCGGAGCAGCGCGACCTCGAGGCGGCGGTGAGCGGGGCCGAGGTGGACTTCGCGCTCACGCTCCCGGGCGAGGGCGGCGAGGCGGAGGTGTTCTTCAGCGACCTGTCGGAGGCCTACGTGTCCTTCAACGCGAAGTACACGTCATGAGAGACGTCGGCACCCTTCTCGAGGCCCTGCCCTACATCCGGGACTTCCACGGCAAGACGGTGGTGATCAAGTACGGCGGCGCCGCCATGACCGACGACTCCCTGCGGGAGGAGTTCGCCCGCGACGTGGTGCTGCTCAAGTACGTGGGCATGAACCCGGTGGTGGTTCACGGCGGGGGGCCTGACATCACCCGCTACATGGAGCGCCTTGGCATGAAGGTGGAGTTCGTCGACGGCCTGCGCGTGTCCGACCAGGCCACCGTCGAGGTGGCGAAGATGGTGCTGGTGGGCAAGCAGAACAAGGACATCGTGCTGCGCCTGGGCCGCCACGGCCAGCCCGCGGTGGGCCTGTGCGGCGACGACGGAATGCTCTTCACCGTCAAGAAGCAGCTCGGCGCCGATGCCCGCGACATCGGCTTCGTCGGCGAGATCGAGCGCGTCGACGTGGACGTGCTCAACCACATCGCCCAGGACTACATCCCCGTGGTGGCATCGGTGGGCGCGGACCGCGAGGGCAATTCCTACAACGTGAACGCCGACACGGCCGCCGCCGCGGTTGCCGCCGCGCTGCGGGCCTACAAGGTGATCTTCCTCACCGATGTCGAGGGCTGGCTGGCGGACCCGGGCGATCCAGGCTCACTGATCCGCCAGGGCACCGCGGAGGAGGTGCAGCGGGCGCTGCCCGAGGTTGGCGGCGGGATGCGGCCCAAGCTGGAGGCTTGCGTGCAGTCGCTCGGCGGCGGGGTGCGCAACGCGTACATCGTCGACGGGCGCAGGCCGCACTCGCTACTGCTCGAGCTGTTCACCGATCAGGGCAGCGGCACCAAGCTGTGGCCATGACCCTCGCGGATCTGCAGGCGCTGGAGGGTCGCTCGGTGATGGGCACCTACATGCGCAACCCCGTCGAGTTCGTGCGCGGCGAGGGCTGTCGCCTGTGGGACGCCGAGGGCAACGAGTACCTCGACTTCCTGGCGGGCATCTCCGTGGTGGCGATCGGGCACTGCCATCCGGCGCTCGTCGGGGCCGTGACCGATCAGGTCGCTCGGCTGATGCACGTCGGCAATCTCTTCTACACGGAGCCCTCGATCAGGCTCGCCGCCCGGCTGTCCGAGCTATCGCTCGGCGGCAAGGTGTTTCTGTGCAACTCGGGCGCCGAGGCGATCGAGTGCGCGCTGAAGCTCGCGCGCCGCC
>JACCUE010000197.1 GCA_013812005.1 Thermoleophilaceae bacterium | reverse complement strand
CCGCCTCCTGTCGCGCCACTCCGCCGGCCTGGACTCCCTGCCCCCGGACCTGCGCGAGGGCGCGCGCACGGCGGCCCGGGGGCGGGTCGAGCTGACCCCGGAGCTGGAGGGCGCTCTCGTACGCGAGATGCTGCACGCGATCGAGCCGCTCGCCGACGCCGGCAAGCTCAGCGGGCTGCTGCTGCAGCTCACGCCGGCGTTCTCACCCCGGCGCAACGAGCTGTCCGAACTCGAGCCCCTGGTCGAAGCGGTCCGGCCCCACCGCCTCGCCATCGAGCTGCGCAACCGCCACTGGGTCTCCGACGAGCAGACCCACAGGACGATGGAGTGGCTCTCCGACCACGACGCCGCCTTCGTCTGCGTCGACGCCCCGCCCGCCGAGGCCACCCCGATCATGCCCGCCGTCGACGCCGTCACCCGTGACGACCTCGCGTACGTGCGCATCCACGGCCGCAACGTCGACGGCTACCTGCACGGCAAGAGCGTGGCCGAGCGCTTCGGCTGGATCTACGGCGACGCTGAGCTCGAGGAGATCGCCGGCCGTGCACGGGGGCTGGCGGGGCAGGCGGAGGTGGTGCGCGTGTACTTCAACAACAACCGCGACGACGACGCGCCCACCGCCGCGAGGCGCTTCCGGGCCCTCCTGGGCCAAGACCCCGGGCCCCCGCCCGAGGACGCCCAGCTCAGGCTCACGTGAGCCGCAAGCGCCCGGCTCGGCGGGGGCGCGCGGATGGTCATCGGCCTGCCGCGCGCTCCATGCGCTGGTGGCGGTCCTCACCGAGCGCCGAGCGCGGCGAGGGGCCAAGGCGCGCCAGGCTGTAGCGGCGCACTCCGCCCGGCGTGACCCCGGCCTCGGAGGCGCGGGGCACCAGGAGGTAGCGGGTGGGTCGGGCTGACTGCTTCATATCTAGATGATCGCCGCCCGACGCCGGCGATCCATCGGCTGTGCGTCCAAGAATCTTGGTCGGCCGTTGTACGTCGTGTCGAGTCACCTCCAGGCCCCGTTTGCGGCAGCATGAGGCGCGATAGCCGCGTGCAGAGCGACGACCACGATCCCCCTGGAGTTGTGCGGGTGCGAGCGCCCAACCCCTCCCTGCTCACCCTCGACGGCACGAACACCTATGTCGCCGAGGGGTGGGTCGTCGATCCGGGCCCCGACATGGAGGTCCACCTCGACGCCGTGCTCGCGGCCGCGGGCGGCCGGATCGAGGGCATAGCCCTCACCCACTCCCACGCAGACCATGCGGATGGCGCGGGGCCACTCGCCGTCCGGGCGGGCGCCGTGCCGGTCGTGCTGCCTGGCGACGGCGTGCAGGTCGGCCCCTTCCGCGCCCTCGCCACGCCGGGCCACGCGCCCGATCACGTCTGTCTCCTGCTCGGGCGCACCTGCTTCACAGGCGACGCGGTGCTCGGGGAGGGCAGCGTCTTCATCGCCCCCGGTGAGGGGTCCCTCGCAGCCCACCTCGACTCCCTGCGCCGCCTGCGCGCACTGGACCTCGAGCTGCTCTGCCCCGGCCACGGGCCCTACGTACGCGACCCGGCCGCCAAGCTCGACGACTACATCGCCCACCGGCTCGAGCGCGAGCGCCTCCTGGTCGAAGCGCTGGGCGCCGGTGCCCGCACCGAGTCCGAGCTGCTCGACCGCGCCTGGTCCGAGGTGGCGCCCGGGCTGCGCCCCGCCGCCGCCCTGACGCTGCGGGCGCACCTCGAGAAGCTCGCCGGCGAGGGCCGCCTGCCCGCGGACCTCGAGCCGGGACTGCGGGAGTGACCGCCGCGGCGCCGTGACACGTTCCCGTCGATGGCGGCCCACGGGACCAACCCAAGAAGAGCATCCTCACGCGAGAGCAAGGCGCTGCTGCTGGGGGAGGCGGCCACCGGCACCGACGACCGCGCCATCAGGGCGGCTGTCGCGCGCGTGCCCGAAGCGATCGGCGTGCGTGACCTGCGCACGATGCACCTGGCGCCCGACCAGATACTCGTGGCGGCCGACATCGAGTTCCGCGACGGTCTCGACACGCAGGCGATCGAGGCGGCCGTCGACCGCCTCGAGGCCGAGATCGCGCGCG
>JACCUE010000178.1 GCA_013812005.1 Thermoleophilaceae bacterium | reverse complement strand
GGCGCGGGCGCTGCCCCCGGCGTCTGCGGGGCGGGACTCGTCGGGCCAAGGAAGGGCGCCGGTATCGGGTCGGGCGAGGACAGCGGGAGAGGCGTTCCCGTTGCCGTGGCCGAGCGGCGCTCGTCATACGAGGCGAACGAGGCGAGTGCGTAGACAGCCGCTGTAGCCGGATCCAGACGGGCCGCGGCGATCAGGGAACGGGTGGCCCCGAGCGAGTCGTCGAGCAGCACCTGGAAACGCCCGAGCCGGGCCCAGGTGGCGGGGTTGTCGGGCTGGCGCTCGACTGCCTCCACGAGCAGCGCCGCCGCGGCCGCGGGCTGATTGCCGCGCTCCGCGATGGCCGCCTGTGCGAACACCGGCTCGACCGCGAACGGGTTGAGCCGCTTGGCCAGCGCCGCAGTCTCACCGGCCGCGGTCAGATCCGCCTCGGTGTTCTTGGCAGCCTGGCTGAGGGCGTCGCTCGTCAACTCCTTGGCGATGGCGGGCAGTGCCGCCAGAGCGATCACGAGCACCGCGGCCACACCCCCGAGGGCGAGCTTGACACCGCCACCCGTTCCCGGCGACTGCGCCACACGGTCGCGCGGCGTGCCGGGCGGGCGCGCGGCGAGCACCCCCAGGAAGATCAACGCGGGCAGCGTCACTCCCGGGATGTCCCAGTCCCAGTCGACCAGCGTGTGGAGCCCCCATGCCGCGGCGCCCACCAGCAGCGCCGCCGCGAAGCCTCGCTCGCGGCCCGGCGCCCGGGCCAGTCCGGTGCGCGCTGCGGCTATGCCCAGCAGCGCCAGGCCCCCCAGTGCCAGGCCGGCTCCGATCAGACCGGTTTCCGAAAGGAACTCCAGCGGCACGTTGTGCGGCTGGCGCACCTCGATCGTGTTGTCACGGTAGAGGCGGGGCACGAGCGGGAACGAGCCCGCGCCGTACCCCACCAGCGGGCGGTCCCAGAATGCGCCGGCTGCCTCCTCCCACCAGATGTAGCGATTTCCCGCGTTGGTCTGCAGCACCCGCGCGGGATCGTTCTGGGGGTCGAACTTGGGCTCGGAGAACTCCTCGAACTGATGCGAGATGGTGCCCGTGAAGCCGCGCTCGGACAGTGCCAGCCCGGCTATGACCAGCACCGGCACGGCTACGGCCACAGCAAGCCCCGCGCGTCGCGCCCGGTGCCGGGCCACGGCCGACAGGCCGCGGCGCTCGCGGCTGCGCCCGGCCAGCGCGCGAGAGAGTGCAAGCACGACGGCGATGCCGGCCAGGACCGCCACCGCGAGCAGCAGCCCGTCGTCGATGCGGTCGGACACCGGCACGCCGTTGGCGGTCAGGTCGTCGCGCACGATGGCCACCAGGAAGGCCGGAAGGGCACCGAGGATGCCCAGGAACGCGGTAGCCGCCAGGCGCCCGCGCTCGGGACCGATCGCCACCTGCAACCCCAACGCCACGGCGAGCACGAGCAGCCCCCCGCGCGAGTAGGTCAGACCCAGCGTGATCAGCAGGATGACCAGTGCGACGTGCGCGACGGTGCGAGAGCGAAGGCGGTCGCGGGCCTCTACAGCCGCCCGGATGGCGATCGGCACGCCGAGCACACACACCAGCCCCAGGGCGTTCCAGTACTCCAGCGGGGCCCGCAGGCGCGAGAAGCGCTCGGTCTGGTTGAGGTCGAGCACGCCCGGAATGTCCACCCACGGAAAGAGCTTGCCGCCGAGCGCGTACGCCGCGGCCAGCGTCGCGATGCCCAGGTAGGCCAAGGCCACCCGCTCCGCGGCGCGCGGAAGGCTGGAGCCGAGGGCCAGCGCGAGCCCCGCCACCAACGTGTAGGCGATCGCACGGTTGAGCTCGAGCCAGCTCTCATCGGGGGCGATCGACCACGTGATCGAGAGTCCGGACCACGCCGCGAACCCGGCGAGCAACGCGATGCCCGGCAGCGCCAGCGGCCCGCCGGCCACTCGCAGACCTCGCCCGTAGAGCAGCGCCGCGAGCGAAGCGAAGGCAAGCACCGCCACGCCGATCTGCAACCTGCTCTCCTGAGGGATGCCTATCGCCCCGTTGGCGAACATCGCGTATAGGACCGCGACGGCCAGTCCCGCCCCCAGCGCCATCGGCGCCCGGGGCACGCGCTCGCGCACGGCCGCCCGCAGATGCCCACGTGGCGGCGAGGTGAATACGGACCTCGTGCCGGTGGCTGCCATCGCGACATTGTGACGGGATGGCGCACCGGGGACCGCACTCGGCCGGTCGCGCTACGGTAGGAGGCGTGAGCGCCGTTCGCCTGACAACCGTGTTGGCCGTACTGGTCTCCTTCACGTGCGCGGGTCCCGCCGCCGCCGACGTGTACGACGACTTCCGCGACGACGGCCAGATCGACCCGTGCCAGTACACAGACGGGCAGCTCGAAGAGGGCCTGAACGGCCTCCCGCCCGACGTGCTCCAATACTCCCCCGGCCTTGCCGACCAGCTGGCCGCAGGGCGCGAGGGCTGCGGCGGCGGAGCGCCGGGCACCAGCACCGACACGCGCCAGTTCGAGGCAGTTCCGGCTCCGGGCGGCAGCGGCGCCGGGGGCGGGGGGAACGGCGTTGGCGGCGCTTCGTCACGGATCCCCGACCCGCCCGCCCCGGATGCGGCAGCTCGGGAACGTCTGGCGGGGATCACCGCCCCGCCGGTCTCTGCCACCACGCGCTCCGACGTGCCGGGGTGGGTCGTGGCTCTCCTCGTTGCCGCCGGGCTTGCCGGAATCCTCTTCGCCTTCGCCCGCACCCGCGGGCTCGGGGCCGATCGCATCCTGCGGCCGCTGCGGGCATCGTTCGCCGAGGCCCGCGGGCGCACCGCGGACGCCGCCACGCAGCTCGTCGACAGCGTGCGCCTAGGCCGCTGAG
>JACCUE010000176.1 GCA_013812005.1 Thermoleophilaceae bacterium | reverse complement strand
TTCGTCGCGAGGTTGAACGGAAGGCTCTCGAAGTCGGTGCCGCCGACCATCGCCTTCACCTCGCCCGTCTTGTTCTCGATCGCCACGAGCGAGGAACTCGGACCTACCCCGGCCAGGCGGCCGCTGATGGCCTGCTCCGCGGCGTACTGCAGCTCAGGGTCCAGCGTCGTGCGCACGTTCAGGCCGCCGCTGAAGACCGCGGGCGCCTTGTAGCGGTCCACCAGCTGCTGGGTCAGCCAGCTCGTGAAATAGGGCTCCTGGGAGTCTGGTTGGGGAGGGTCGATCTCCTTCTCGGTCGGCACCTCCGTGGCGATGGCGTCCTGGTACTCAGCCTCGGTGATCAGCTGCTGGTCGCGCATGCGCACGAGCACCTGGTCGCGGCGCTCGGTGGCCCGGGCCGAGCTCTGCGCGGGGTCGTACAGGCTCGGTGAGGCGATCATGCCGGCCAGCAGCGCGGCCTCGGCCGGGGTGGCGGTGAGGGCAAACTGCTCGTCGAGATCGTCGTCGGAGTCCTGCTCGGATGCCTCCGTGCCCAGCTCGGGGGTCGTGGGGGCGGCGCCGTCGGGGTCGTCCTCGCCGAAGTAGGTGCGCACGGCGGCCTCCACCCCGTAGGCGCCGTTGCCGAAGTAGACGCTGTTGAGGTACTGGGTGAGCACCTTCTCCTTGCTCCACTTGCGCTCGAGGTGGTAGGCCAGCGCCGACTCGCGCAGCTTCTGGAACACGGAGCGGTCGCCCTGGGCGGTCAGCGCGTTCTTCACGAACTGCTGGGTGATGGTCGAGCCCCCCTGCGCCGCGCTGCGGGCCAGCACGTCCTGGTAGAGCGCGCGGCCGATGCCCTTGTAGTCGACGCCGTCGTGCTCGTAGAAGCGCTTGTCCTCGATCGCGATCACGGCGTGCTTGATGTTGGGCGAGATATCGGAGGCCTCGACCAGGATCCGGTTGTTGTTGCCGGTCAGCTGCGCCAGCTCACCCGGACTCGCCCCTTTTGAAGTGGGCATGGAGTAGACCACGGAGTTCTCGGCGGCCTTGAACTCAGCCTTGTTCTCCAGCTTGGGCAGGTCACTCGCGACGGCCATCATCATCCCGAACACCGTCGAGACCACCGCCAGCGAGCAGAGCCCGAGCAAGATGAACGACAGGCGCAGCTTCTTGAGCTTGGGCTTGGGGGCCGCAGGGGGTCCACCATTGGGTCCCGACGCATCAGGCGCGGGGACGTGGGGGCTGAGGACTTTTGTCGGTGGTTCCGGCATCGGTCGTGCCCGTTGCAGGGCGACGGGGCTGTACGTCCGTACCTCGGCGACGCTGCGAAAGGCCGGTACGGCTCTTTCGGTGCTCCGGACGGTGGCGTCCGCGCTCGTGCTGCGACCGCGGCAGTCTAGCATTGGCCCGGTGACGGAATCCGAGCCTGACGCCATGACCGCGGGCTCCGGGCCCGCCGAGGAGGCTGCCGCGTTTCTCACCCGCAACGCGGTCGACGCCCTGCCCGAGGGCGCGCTGCGCCGTCAGCTGGACGGGGGCCGGCCGCTGCGGGTCAAGCTCGGAATCGACCCCACGGCGCCCGACATCCATCTGGGTCACACGGTGATTCTGCGCAAGCTGCGCGAGTTTCAGGACCTCGGCCACACGGTGGTGCTGATCGTGGGCGACTACACCGCGCGAGTGGGAGACCCGAGCGGGCGCTCGGCCACCCGCCCGATGCTCTCCGGCGAGGAGATCGACGCCAACGCGGAGACCTTCCGGCGCCAGGCCTCGATCGTTCTGGACCCGGCCCGCACAGAGGTGCGCCACAACAGCGAATGGCTCGACATGAAGATGGAGGAGCTGTTTCGCCTGGCGCGCACGTCGACGATCGCGCAGTTGCTCGAGCGCGACGACTTTGCCCGCCGCTACACCGCCCGGGAGCCGATCTCGATCCTCGAGTTGCTCTACCCGCTGCTGCAGGGCTACGACTCCGTGGCGGTGCGGGCAGACGTCGAGCTCGGCGGCACCGACCAGAAGTTCAACCTGCTTCTCGCGCGCGACATCCAGCAGGCCTACGGGCTCGGTCCGCAGTCCATCCTCACCATGCCGATCCTTCCCGGCATCGATGGCGTGCAGCGGATGTCGAAGTCGCTGGGCAACTACGTGGGGGTTTCCGAGGCGCCCGACGAGGTGTTCGGGAAGCTCATGCGTGTGCCCGACAGCGCCATGGGCGCCTACCACGACCTGCTGCTCGACGCACCGCTGGATCCCGTCCGGCCTGCGGTGCAATCCAAGCGGGCCATGGCCCGGGCCCTCACCGCGCGGCTGCACGGCGAGCAGGCGGCGGTCACAGCGGAGGAGCACTTCGACCGCCTGCACGTCCAGCGAGGCGCTCCCGACGAGATCGAGGAGCTCGTGATCGTCGCCGCGGAAGGCACCGTGCATCTGCCCGCGCTGTTGCGCGAGGCCTTCGCGGTCTCGGCCTCCGAGGGGCGCCGGGTGCTGGCCTCGGGCGGGGTCCGGCTGGACGGGCAGCCGCTGCCCGCCGACGTTCTCGACGTGCCCGCCGAGGCGCTGGACGGGTCGGTGCTGCAGCTTGGGCGGCGCCGCTTTCGGCGGCTGCGCCTCTCCTGAGATTTTTGACTGGCATCGGGCCGACGCCGCGCTATACTGCCCGGTCCCCGGATGAAGAAGACCACCAGGGAGACGGACGTGACGTAGGCCCCGCCTCGAGCGGAGCGGATCGTTGGGCCTCTCCCGAGAGGCCTTTTTCATGTGGGGAAGCGAAGTAGGAGGCGGAACCCCCGCCCCGAGAGCGCGGCGGTCTTTGAAAACTCAACAGCATGTGCAACCGGAGCTTTTCGGAGCTCCATGGTTGCGTCCAGGTTCGACCTTCCGCGCACGGTTCGCCGTGGGGCGGAGGGCTTAACTGAGTAAAGAACCCGTCGAATCCGGGGTCGGCGCAAGGTGTACGTCTGCCGGCCTGCAGTACGGATACGACAGCTCTTTGATGAAGACAGTGAACCCCGGCCCTCGGGCCGGTTGACACGCAGATCTTTCACGGAGAGTTTGATCCTGGCTCAGGACGAACGCTGGCGGCGTGCTTAACACATGCAAGTGGAGCGACGAACCAGGCTTCGGCCTGGGGCAGAGCCGCGAACGGGTGAGTA
>JACCUE010000168.1 GCA_013812005.1 Thermoleophilaceae bacterium | reverse complement strand
CCTCGCTGAGCGCCGTCTTGGCGGCGGCGAACATGGCGTAGTACGCCTCGCTGACCGCCCGCGACGGCAGCTCTCTATCGAGGGTCGCGTGCGCCGCGGCCAGGCACTCGCGCGCGTCGACGAGGTAGTCCTCCGAGCGCGCCCTCACACCGCCGCCTTCGCCGGGCCCACGCCTGGTGAAGGGGATCCGCTCGCCGAACTCGTCCCCCTCGGACCCGGCGAGGACAATCTTGTCCCGGTCGACTTCCCGCATGAAAAAGGTGTCCTTTGCCCGGCGCTCGGCAACCTCTTCCGGGGTATGGAGGATCGTCTGAAAGGCAAGAGGGAATGTGCCCTCGGCCCCGGCGGCCCGCTCCAGCAGCCGCCGGACCAGCTCGCCGTCCTCCCTGCTCCCGCGACGAGTCACGAGGACCAGGTCGATGTCGGTCTCCGGCCCGGCCGGCTCCCCCCGCGCCTTCGATCCGAACAGCCACAGAGCCAGCAGATCCTCACCCAACGCTGACTCGAGCGCAACCGTCAGCCGATCGAGCGTGCGCCGCTCGGCCCGGGAGAGCGAGCTCTCGGTGGCCGTCGCCATGCGCCAATTATGCGGCCTGGGGCGCAGCGCCGTGTAAGGGGCCCAGGTCGATACGCCGCTCCTCACCGGTAGCTGTGCGCGTAACGGCGCAGAGGGAGCGGAAATCTTTTCGTTTCTATGCGGTAGATAGCCGCCTGGCTACGTAGGCGGGTCCTTTCGACAATGTATCGCTCTCCTGCGGTAGATAACGCTTATTTCGCACTAAGCAAGCGCAATACTTCTGCTCCTGTACGGTAGACTTTCGTAATCGGTGAGTTCCCTCCCAGCGCGTTCAATGCGAACTATCGTCGCTACACGCCTGCCGCCTCTGCACTGCTCATGCGAATCTCAGAGGCGCTGGGCGCCATTCGCGGGGCCCGCGTGCTACCGGCGGTGGCCGACCAGCTACGGGCCTCGGCGAAGGTTGGGACAGTCCACTACTCGACCCTGATCGAAGGCAACGAACTGCCCATCATCGAGGCCGACCGCGCTACGCGCGGGCAACTCGACCCTTCTAGCCGGGCGAAAGTCGAGTTGGTCAACTACGTCGCCGCGCTGGACCTCATCGAAGCTCGCCTTGAAGCTGGAGCTCTACAGCTCACGCCCGGATTCCTCAAGCAGCTCCACGGCATCGCGACACGCGGGCTCGGACGCGAAGACGATCCGTACTTCAAGCCTCACCACGAGGGGGAGTGGCGCGACGGAGTAGCCGTGGTGGTCGATCGCATCACCGACGCCATCCTGCATCAAGGTCCGCCTGTCGACGAGGTGCCGGGACGGATGCAGGGCATGTTCGATTGGTTGCACGCCAAGAGCGCGGCGGCGAGTGAGCCCGCATTCGTGCTCGCCGGGGTCATGCACCACGGCATCACGGACGTGCACCCCTTCGCCGACGGCAACGGTCGCGCCGCGCGTCTCTTCCAAACTGCCCTGCTCATGCAAGCTGACGTGCTTCCGGGCCGGATGTTCTCGTTCGAGCGCTACTACGCCGAGGACCGACCCGCGTACTACGCGGCACTGCGGTCCGTCCGCGAGCGCACCCTGAACATGGAGGGATGGCTCGATTACTTCCTGCGCGGCCTGGCCGAAGAGTACGAGCGTGTGGCCGCCACGGTCGCCGACCTCGGCTCACTGGTTGCCATATCGAGCAAGGGCCCGCTGAGGCTGAAGCCCAGCCAAGAACGAGCGCTGGCCAGTCTGAGAATCGAAGGCCGACGCGAGTTCAGCCGCCGAGATTACGAGCAGGCCGCCGGAGTCGGCCGATCGGCTGCCGGGGAAGACCTCATGGAACTCGTTCGCCACGGCGCGCTGATCCCGCGGGGGGCTGGGCCATCCACGCGCTACGCACTCTCGGCACCGAACGCGGCATCCGCAGGCACCGAGGGCCGTGGACGACCCCGAACTTGGACGGACCCGCACATTGAACGTGAGCTGCGCACCTTCATCGGCGGGCGCCGCGACTGGCCGTCCCCGGCGGAGTTCAGGTCCCGCGGCCAAGGCGCCCTCTACGCCGCGGCAAGCCGCGCCGGGGGCATCGCCCGCTGGCGAAGGCTAATGGGCCTGTGATCTCTGCCGTCTCCAGTGGTTCGCCTTCGACTCCCCCCGCGCCTTGGAGCCGAACAGCCACAGGGCCAGCAGGTCGTCGCCCAGCCGGGACTCGAGCGCGCGCACGAGCCGGTCGAGGGTGCGCCGCTCGGCGTCTGAGAGGGAGGTCTCGGCGACCGTCGTCATCCGACGATTATGCGCCGGGACGCACGAGCGTGCACGTCGAAGGCATAGTGACCGTCGCGATGATCGACCTGCACTGCCACATCCTGCCCGGCATCGACGACGGCTCGACCGACGCCGACGAGGCTTGCGCCCTCGCGCGAGCGCTGGTAGCCGATGGCGTGACCGCAGTGGCGGCCACGCCGCACCTGCGCGAGGACCACCCCGCCGTTCGCCTGGGCGAGCTGGCCGAGAGCTGCCGGACGCTCAACACGAGCCTCGCGGCGGCCGGCGTGTCCCTCACGGTCATACCGGGCGCGGAGGTCGACCTGCTGTGGGCCTTGCAGGCCTCACCGGAGGACCTGCAGCTCGCGACCTACGGGCAGATGGGGAGATACCTGCTGCTCGAGACGCCGTACGGACCGCTGCCGGACACCTTCGAGCGGATGGTCTTCGAGTCCCTCACCAGCCGAGGGCTCACCGTCCTTCTAGCCCATCCCGAGCGCAGCGGATCGTTTCAACGCAACCCGTCCAGGTTGACGGATCTGGCGGCCCGCGGCGTTCTCCTACAGGTCACGGCCCCCGCGCTGGTCTCCACAGATCGGCGCTCGGGCTCCAGGCGGCTGGCGCTCTGGATCCTGGAGCGCAGGCTCGCGCATGCCCTCGCGTCCGACTCGCACGGCGGGATGGACGGGCGCCCACCCAACCTGTCGGCCGCCAGGCAGGCCGCCGCGGCGATCGATCCGGCCTACGCCGAGTGGCTGGTCTCAGAGGCGCCTGCGGCGGTGCTCGCCGGGGAGCCCCTTCCCGCCGCACCGGCCGATAAAGCGGTGCCCTCGCAGCGGTTCCGGCTGCCGTGGCGCAGGCGCTGACCGGGGCGACTCCCGGACCCAGCTGCCCCCATTCCGCCGGCAGGACGTGGCCGGTGCGTCAGCGAGGCGGCGGCCAGGTGCGGGCTACTGCGGCAGGCCCGCCCGCGGGTTCTTCGCCAGTGCCTGCAGTCCCGTGTCGCGCGGATTCAACTCCGAGGCCTGGCCGTAGTCCCGCCGCGCCTGCGCCAGGTCGCCCCGGCGCACCGCGATGTCTCCGAGCAGGCCCCAGGTCACCCACTCGTGGGGCTCGCGACGGGTGGCCTCCCCCAGGGCCGCGCGGGCTCCGCGGTAGTCGTTCAGCCGGGCGAGCGCCGCCGCCTTGGCGTAGTAGGCCGGCAGCGACTCGTCGTTGAGGGCCAGGGAGTCCTCGGCCTGCTCCAGCGCGCGACGAGGGTCCTCGGCGACGCTGTCCTGGGCGTCGGCGCGGTACTTGTCGGCAAGCGCGGCACGGCCGACCAGCGTCGCCCCGAAGAGCACCACCAGGCCGCACACCACGATGGTCGCCAGGCGTACCCGCGAGCGCGCGCCCTCGGGCGCCCGTGAGCGCGTCCATGGCGCCACCAGCACGGCGGCGCCGCAGAGGGCGATGCCGGTCACGCCGGGGATCAGATGCAGCCAGTCGACGCTCGTGTGGACGATCCAGACGAGGAACATGCCGCCCCCGCCCACCGCCAGACCGAGATCGGTCGGGCTGGTGCGCGCGTGCCGTGCCCTGCCCACGAAGCCGGCGACGATCGCACCGAGGAAGGCCAGCAGGGCAGCGCCTCCCACGAGGCCCAGCTCGGCCAGGGTCTGCAGCGGCAGGCTGTGGGGCTGGCGGATGTCCTCCGGTGTCTCGCGCTCGAGGAAGTAGGTGCGGTCGTAGTTGCCCGCGCCCAGGCCCTTGAACGGCTCTGACTTGAACTGGCCGGCGGCGATCCGCCAGTAGTCGTAGCGGTTGCCGCCGCCGGACGTGAAGCGCGAGCGGGAACCGGGGGTGGAGTCCACACCGAGGTTCTTGAACGAGCGGGCCTGTTCGCGAACCCGGTCGACCGGATCGCCCACGACCGATAGACCCACGACGCCCACCACCACCGCGAGCACGACCAGCGCGGCCGTGGACGCCGCAGCCAGCCGCCGTTCGCCCACGCGCTCGGATGATTGCTCTGCAAGCCACCGCAGCCCGGCCCAGACCGCGCCCACCGCAGCCGACACGCCGAGCAGGGTGAGCACGGCGGTGCGCACCGTCTCGGCATCCGGCCTCCCGGGCGGACCGACACTTTCGAAGA
>JACCUE010000159.1 GCA_013812005.1 Thermoleophilaceae bacterium | reverse complement strand
GGCCAGCACGTGCATGAGGGTCGACTTGCCCGATCCCGAGGGGCCCATGATCGCCGTAAAGCGGCCGCGGGGGAAGCCGACCGAGACGCCGTCGAGGGCATGCACGGCGGCATCGCCCTCGCCGAAGTGGCGGTGGATGTCAGTTGCGGTGACGATGTTCTGCGAGGAATGCGAGTCCATGCGCCCACTCTCCCATTCACGCGCGGCCCGTGACAAGTGCGGGTAACCGAACTTTCTCAGCTCGGGCCCCCGCCGGCGGGCTACGATCTCCACATGATCAACAAGATCGACTTCATCGGCATCCCGTCGCAGGACGCCGAGCGCTCACGCACCTTCTACGGCGAGACGCTCGGGCTACGCGCCGACGAGCACTCGCGCTTCGAGTTCTGGGTCGGAGAGACGTGCTTCGGGATCTGGGAGCCCGAGCGGTTCGGCATGCAGTTCGCGCCGCAGAAGAACGCCCACCCCGCTCTGCACGCCGACGACGTCGCGGCAGCCCGCGCCGACCTCGAGGCGCAGGGCGTCCTGTTCTCGGGCGACACGATGGACACCGGCGTCTGCCACATGGCGTTCTTCACCGAACCCGACGGCAACGACCTGATGCTCCACAACCGCTACGCCCCCAAGGACTGAGCGCGGCGTGGCCGACCTCGGCCGCGAGCTCGACTAGCGAGGGGCTGGGGCGCCCGCCCTGGCGCGGGCGCGGGCGTTCTACCATCCACGCCCTTGGAATCCGCGGCTCCCCGGCTCGATCCCTCCACCGTGCCCGAGGCCGATGTGCGCCGGGCGCCGGCTCCCCTGCGCGGGGGGCCGCTCGCCCTCATCCGGTTCATGCGACGCCACCGGATGCTCACGCCGCGGTACGTGCTGCTGCTGGCCAACCTCATCCGCCACCGCTTCCTCAGCCCCTACGGCCGGCGGCTGCGTACCGATGGGCTCACGTTCATCGCGCCCAAGGTCGTGATCGAGATCGGCCGGCGAGGGCGAGTGGAGCTGGGGCGCTGGTCGTGGCTGGGCCACGGCACCAAGATCCGCGCCCACGAGGGCACCGTGTCGATCGGCGCGAAGACGGTGCTGGGCCAGGAGTGCACCGTCTCCGCCTACCACCACGTGTCGATCGGGCGCGAGTGCGTGATCGCCGACCGGGTGATGCTGATCGACTTCGATCACGGCGCCGCGGAGGTCGAGCGCCCCGTACGCCTCCAGGGGATCTACAAGCGCGACGTGCGGGTGGGCCACAACGTGTGGATCGGCTACGGGGCGTGCATCCTGCGCGGGGTCACGGTGGGCGACAACGCGATCGTGGGCACCAACGCGGTGGTCACCCGTGACGTGCCGGCGAACGCTGTGGTGGCGGGCGTCCCCGCCCGGGTGGTGCGGATGCGTGACGAGCCGCGGACGATGCGATGGGGGTAGCTCCGGCACCCGGGCTGCTGGCCCGCGGCCCATGGGATGCCGAGCAGGTGCGGGCGCGCTGGCGAGAGCAGCAGTTCATGCCCGCGGCGGCCGCCACAGCCGTGGCCGACGCCGCAGTCGACGCCCTGCGCGACCGCGGCTCGCCCACCCACGACGGGCTGAGCACGCGGATGGCGTCCTTCGACGCTGCCCCGGATCGGCTGGAGCTCGAGCTCGAGCCCGTGCGCTGGGCCCTGCGCCTGGCCACCGACACCGCCGAGGGCCTATCCGCGCTGTGCGTGGTGCGTGACTCCGCGGGGCGCTG
Source organism: Thermoleophilaceae bacterium (assembly GCA_013812005.1). Lineage (GTDB taxonomy): Bacteria > Actinomycetota > Thermoleophilia > Solirubrobacterales > Thermoleophilaceae > JAAYBF01. The sequence continues at coordinate 898 of JACCUE010000159.1, read as the reverse complement.
GCTGGCGGGAAGGCGGGCCGAGTGGGTGGCCAGCTGGCCGGGTCGCTGGGCACTGGGAGCCGGCGGCGCGGTCGACCTGGGCGAGAGCCCGGCACAGACGCTCGCCCGCGAGCTGCGCGAGGAGTGGTCGGTCACTCCGCAGCGGTTGACAGTGGAAGCCCTCGTGCGGCTGCCCTCGGGCCTGGTCCTGCTGGTGGGCATGGCCCACCTGGGCGCCGGGGCCGAGGTCGCCATGGACCCCGAGCACGACACCTACGCGTGGTGGCCGGCGGACATCGGCGACTGGCCCGCGGAGGCAGACGAGCCGCTGCGGCATATGGCGAGGCTGCTGATGTTCTGAGGGGAGTGTGCGCGCGACGCCGTCCGTTCCGGCTCGCGGGGACGTTCGTCGCCATCGGGGTCCGCGGATAATGTTCAGGCATGCACACGGTGAACGCGGCTGCGCCGGCACGGGCCTGAGCACTGGGATTGCTTGACGACATCCTCGAATCGTTCCTCGGAGGCCCGGACAGGCAGCTCCGCCGACTCGTCGAGCAGGGCGAGCGACTGCCCGCACGGATCACCGCGATCCGCGTGGTGTCGCGCTCGGAGCGGGCGGACGAGTGGTCTTACGGCCTCGACGTCCGCGGCCCCGCCGGAGAGTTCAGGATCGCGGTGCGCCAAACGCTGGTCGCACATCCAGAGCGGCGATCGACTGGCCGGCGACGCTCGAGCAGCGCGGCCTGGCGACCAGACCGGTGGCCAGCATCTTCACGTCCACCGGCCCCGTGGTCCCGAGCGAGGCGAACGCGAAAGAACACGATCAGCGCAGCGCTGGTGATCAGCCGCCCGCTAGCGATGACACGACCGAGGTCGTCGGCGAAAACCAGCGGTGATCCTGGCTTATGAGCCCAGCGTA
>JACCUE010000140.1 GCA_013812005.1 Thermoleophilaceae bacterium | reverse complement strand
CTGCTCGGGCAGCTGGCGGCCTCGCTGATGCTGCTGACCAGGGCCCTGCCGCTGCTGCTGATCTTCTCCATGGTGCTGTTCGTGAACACGGAGATGTGGCAGGTGTTCTCCAGCATGCCCGAGGCCTTCCTGATGGCAGCCTTCGCCCTGTTCGTGGGGCTGGGCACCCTCTTCCTCGCATTTCGGCTGCCGCGCGAGGTGGACGAGCTCGAGCGGACCGTCGGCCAGGCCGGCCCGCCGCTCGAGCGCCGCCAGCGGATCAACGTCGGCCTCGTGATGTTCGTGAGCCAGGCGCTCCAGGTACTCGTCGTGAGCCTGGCAGTCGGCGGGTTCTTCGTGGCCTTTGGGGCCCTGGCGGTGGGGCCCGAGGTGAGGGAGTCCTGGATCGGCTCCGAAGGCGACCGGCTCGTGGCCCTGGAGGTCTTCGGCAACCCCGCCGAGATCACGGCGGAGCTGCTGCGCGTGTCGGGCGGAATCGCCGCCTTCTCGGGGCTGTACTACGCGATCGCTGTGCTCACGGACTCGACGTACCGCGAGGAGTTCCTCGACGAGATCACCGGCGAGATGGGCGACACCTTCAAGGCGCGCGCCGAGTACCTGGCCGCCCGGGCGTGACACCCGATCGCGACCGAGCGGCCGCCGCCGACTCAGGCCGGGTCGCTCAGGCAGGCCGCCATCTTGCGCAGCGTCTCCTCCACGTAGGCTCTCTCGTAGGTCACCTGGGCGTGGGTGAAGCGCAGCGCCAACAGGCCTGCAGCGAGGTGGGTCTGGTCGCGGACGTGCGCTCGCGCCTGTTGTGCAGGCGTGCGGTGGTAGCGCAGGCCATCGGTCTCGACCACGAGTCCCAGGTCGGGCCAGAAGAAGTCGACCCGAAAGCCGTTCACCCGCTGCTGGGTGAGCGGCTCGGGCAGGCCGGCGGCTCGGGCGATGGGCTTGAAGCGGCGCTCGAGAGCGGAGTCGGTGAGGGTGAAGGTGCGACGGTCGAGGAGGGTGCGCAGCTTCGCCACGCCTCGGGTGCCCCCGAGCCCGCCGAGGCTCTCGCGCAGCCGCTCGGGGTCGATCAGGTCGAGCCGGTCCGCTTCGTTGACGGCGCGCTCCAGGTGGTCCCGGGGCAGGTAGGGGGAAATGTCCACCAGCGTGCGGGCCGGGCTCGTAACCGGGATGGCGTGCCGGCGAGTCCGGTGCTCGGCGGCGAGCGCCGCGCGATGGACGACGATCCCGGGCCGGCGCGGGGTGCGGCCCGTCGGCACGGTGACCTCCACCCCGCCCCGAGGGCACACGCCCCACAGCTCCGCGGCCGCCCGATGGCTCAACACCGCTCCCTCGCCACAGGCCAGCACCGCCGCCATCAACTCACCCAACCGGCTCAGCTCACGTCTTCCAACCGCGTAGACGCCCGTGTGGACCGGGTGCAGGCGGCCAATAGCGAGACGATGCTTGATCGCCTGAGGGTGCATCCCCACCCCCAGCAGCTGCCGGCGGGCGACCGCGAAGTGCTGGAGCCGAGCGAGTGCCCACACCGTCCGGGCAAGACTCTGAGTCCTTTGGTAGCCCATCGACTACCAAAGGGCTCAATCGATTGAAGTTCGCCCCCCCTGGGGAGCTCTGTGGCGCGGCGGGCGGCCGCGCCTACGTGTTGCGGTAGAGGGGGCCGTCGCCGCCCTCGGGCGTGGTCAGCCGCCCGCCCTTCGCTGTGATCGCCCCGCACTGCACGCAGTTCGTGTAGTTCACGATCACGTCCACGTCACCGGACTCCGGGGCGTCGTCGGGAATCTCGTACACGCCCGCGGGGCACATCCAAGTCCACGTCTCGGCCAGCTCGCGCGGCACGTTGGTCTGCACGCGGATGTGGTTGGGGGCGTCGTCGCGGGTCGCGTTGCCGGAGATGAACACGCTCGAGAGCTTGTCGAAGATGTACTTGCCGTCGGGTTTCGGGTAGCCGTTCTTCGTCTTGCCGATGAACATCGGCTTGGCGTCGTTGCGGTGGATCTTCCAGCGACCGCCCGGGAACCTGCCCTTCGTGGCGATCATCAGGTTCACCAGCGGCCCTCCGCGGATGAGCCCCTTCTGGAACGGCTGGCGCGTGTTGCGCTGCTCGTAGAGATCGCGACCGATGACGGACTCCTCGACCTTGTCCTCGTAGCTCGAGAAATCGGCCGAGTCCTTTTTCAAGGACGCGTAGATCGACTCCGCAGCCAGCACCCCCGACTTGATCGCGTAGTGCACGCCCTTCAGGGCGGCCAGGTTCACCATGCCGCCGGAGTCCCCCGTGAGCACCGCGCCGGGCATCGAGAGCCTGGGCATCGCCCAGTAACCGCCGGCCGGGATGGCCTTCGCGCCCCAGGACACGCGCTCGCCGCCCTCGAGGATGTCACGCACCATCGGGTGGGTCTTGAACTGCTGGAGGAAGTCGTGGGCCGAAGAGGTGGCGTCGGCGTAGTCCATGTCGAGCACGAAGCCGATGGACACGAGGTCGGCGCCCGTCTTCTCGTCCTTCATCGGATAGATCCACGAGCCGCCGATCTGCCCGTACTTGGCGGAGATCTTCAGGGGCCAGCCGGCCAGCGTGTGGATCACGCGGTCCAGGGGCTTCGTGACCTTCCAGACCTCCTTCACGCCGAGCTCCCACACCTGCGGCTCGCGGCCTTTACCCAGGCCGAACTCGCGGATGGCGGCTCCGGTGAGGTGGCCCCAGCAACCTTCCGCGAGCACAGTGGCGCGAGCGGAGATGTCGGTGCCGGGCTCGAAGTTGCCCAGCTCGCCGCCCTCGCGATCGCGGCCCTTGTCGCCCGAGCGCACACCCTTCACCTGGCCGTCCTCGACGATGAGCTGCGTGGCAGAGGTCTCCGTGAGGATGTATGCGCCTGCGTCCTCGGCCTGCTGCTGCATGTAGCGGGCCATCGCCGACACCGAGACCACCTCGTTGCCCTTGTTGTGCTGGGGGGGCGGCGGGGGAATTCGGAGCTTCCGCTTTCCGTTGGGCAGCAGGTAGATCGACTCCTTGTCGACCTCACCGAAGGCGAACCCGGCCTTTCGCCACTCCTCGCGCGAGAGGTCGGGGAACAGCTCCTCCAACGGCCCGGGCCGCATGACCGCGCC
>JACCUE010000139.1 GCA_013812005.1 Thermoleophilaceae bacterium | reverse complement strand
CTCTTGAGTGGGTTGCGCGCGCGGGCGGATGGGGTCGTCTCATGTCCTGCGCGCTTGCGATAGGCGCGCCGGGCGCCAGGAGCGGTCATAGCGGCGAGACGGTCACCCTTGCCCTGGCTGCGCCTGTTGACAGGGCGGGCGCCTCGGTCCCCCGCGACCGAGGTGGGCAGGGGGCGCTGCCGAGCTGCCAGAGCCACGCCCGGCGCAGTGGCGGCCTCGCCTGCCCGGGGAGAGTGCGCCGGCGTATCGACGAGCGGGCCGAACGCGGCGCCGGCCACAACTGCCGTCGCAGCTGCGGTCGCCGCGGTCGTCGCGACGCTCGCCACCGAGGCCGCTTTCGCGCTACTGAGCCCGCCGCCGGCCCGCAAGGCGAGCCTCGCAGGCCCGTTGGCCAGGATGGCCCACAAGGCCAGCGCGCGCCTCCCCGTGTAGTGGCTGCAGAAGGCGCGCACCGCGTCGGGATCCAGCTGCGCGCCGGCCTCGGCCCTGAGGATGTCGATCGCCTTTTTGTGCGCGTGGGCTGAGCGGTAGGGCCGCGTCGAGGTGATCGCGTCGAAGGTGTCGGCCACCGCGATGATGCGCGCGCCGAGAGGAATCGCGTCGCCGGCCAACCGGTCCGGGTAGCCCGTGCCGTCGAGCCGCTCGTGGTGGTGGCGCACGATCGCGGTCAGCTCGTGGTCGCCGAGGGCCGAGATCATGGTTGCGCCTTCCACCGGGTGGCTCTTGACGACCTCGAACTCCCCGTCGGTGAGCTTGCCCTCCTTGTGCAGCACCGCCGTCGGAATCTTCACCTTCCCGACGTCGTGGATCACCCCGGCCGTACGGATCTTGGCGATCTCCGCGGGCGGCAGGCCCATGCGCTTCGCGATGTTCGCCGCGTGACGCGCGACCCGCCGCGAGTGACCGTGCGTGTATGGGTCCCGGGCCTCGAGGGCCGAGGCGAGCTGGGTCAGGAGACCGGCCTGCTCCTCGTGGGTGAGGCGCCCACCCGACACGCTCCGGCGCGGCCCGCTCCTGAGGCCGAGCACGTCAGTCGCGGTCGCCAGGCACCGCTCGGCGCGCCAGCGCTGCACCCACCCCCACAGCATGAGCTCGCCAAACAGAATGTCGCGTGAGCCGGTTCTCGTCTTCCAGAGCGCCGCGCCGACATACGAGGCGCCGAACGACGCCACCACGCCTATGCCTATCCCCGCCCAGACCGAGGTCACCACCCCCGAGTCGCGCAGCCACCAGACAAGGATCACGGGACAGACCATCACGAGGAACGTCGCGCACAGCACGAGTGGCAGGTAGGCGACTTCCTGGCGGCTGCTCCGTTTTCCCACAAACGCTCCTCGAAACGACGATGACGGACATCTGTATCGACCGAATACGTCCACGACTTGAATCAACCACCGCCGATCCGTGGCAACACGACGACGGCCTCATCTAGTCCAACGCCCGGGAGCGCCGGAGGTTTGCAAGTAAGCGCACATACTGGGCTCGCTGCAAGTCGAATCGCCGGGCGAGCGTGAGTCAGCCGGCCAACAGGTAGAGCGAAGCCGGGAAGTCGCCGTCACCCGCGCGCAAGCCGTCGCGATTCGGCTGGGGCCGATAGCCCGGGATGAGCTCCGCTAGCTGATCGGGCGCTCCGTAGTGCAGCATCGAGAGTGCGGTTGCGATCCGGTAGCGCTCGTTGGCGATCAGGAAGGCCTGCACCAGGGTGCTCTCCGACCAGAAGTAGAGCGCCTCGTCGAGCACGTCGCGCTGGTAGTCGTACGGGAAGTAGATGTCGTGGAAGTGCACGAACACGCCGGGCCGCAGTCGCGGGAGCACCTCCAGGACCAGTCGGTTGACCTCGCTGTCCGCTCGCACGGTGTGCGTCGAGTCGACGAAGAGAAGGTCTCCCCGCTCCAGGTCGGTGAGCTGCCCGAGCGCCACATCCTGGGCGCCTTGCTCGATCAGCCTGACCGGCGCCGCGCGGAGAAACCGGGTCGGGTAGGGATCGATGGCCACGAGATCGACCTCGTGGCCCGCGTCCCTGGCCGCGCGCAGTGCGACTGCGGTCGAGACACCGGCTCCGACCTGCACGATCTTCCTCGGACGCTTCGAATAGACGAAGCCGTACAGGAAGCTCGACTCGACGGGCCCGAAGCCGGGCTCCCCGTTCGCCCGGCAGGCGTCGCCGTGGATGTCCGGCGGCCAATGGTCCGGGATCACCGATCTTGCGAACTCGAGCTGCTCCTGGATGTCTGTGCCGTTGACCCCGACAAGGGTCCTGGGCGGCCGCCATCTGTCGGTGGCGCGCAACCCGTGCACGGAAGGGATGCTCGAGTAGAAGTGGCGCGGGAGCACGTCCAACCCAGCCCGTTGCGCCAGCTCGAAGCCTTTGCGAAGCGCCCTCTTCGCGAGCCTCTTCCTTCTCGAGGGCCCGGTTCGGGACGAGGTGGGGGCGCAGTCCGGCGTCACACCGGCAGCAGCGGTATGTCCCACAGGATCGCCGCGGCCACGAATGCGCCGAGCGCCAGCAGCCCGGCCGTGGTCATGGCGATCTTCTGGGTGCGGCTCGCGTTCTCGGCGCGATCCTTGGCGCGGTCGGCGGCGACGATCGCCTTCTCGAGCAGCCGCTCGGCGCGGTCGAACTCCAGCGCCAGGAAGCTGAGCCCGATCAGGATCACCAGGAAGCCGGGCCCCGGCACACCCGGTCCGGAGAGCACGATTCCGGCGAGGACCAGGACGACGCCCAGCACGACC
>JACCUE010000128.1 GCA_013812005.1 Thermoleophilaceae bacterium | reverse complement strand
GTCGGCGCTGCCGATACCGTGAGCCCGATGCGGATCACCACTTGGAATGTCAACTCGGTCAAGCAGCGGCTGCCGCGGCTGCTGCCCTGGTTGGACGAGCGGCGACCCGATGTTGTCTGCCTTCAAGAGACTAAGCTCGCGGACGACGCGTTCGCCGAGCTGCTCACAGACGAGCTCGCCGAGCGCGGCTATGCCGTCGCTGCTCACGGCGAAGCGGCGTGGAATGGCGTTGCCATCCTCTCGCGCGTGGGGCTCGAGGACGTGGCCGTCGGTTTGCCCGGCGCGCCGGGCTTTCCTCATCCGGAGGCGCGCGCTGTGTCGGCCACGTGTGGCGGGATACGGGTGGTTTCGGTGTACGTGCCCAACGGGCGCGAGCCGGGCTCGGAGCACTACGAGTACAAGCTCTCCTGGCTGGCTTCGCTGCGGGACATGGTCTCCGCCGGCCCTGAGGCGATCGTCGTGTGTGGCGACGTGAACATCGCGCCGGCCGACGAGGACGTGTTCGACCCTGACGCGTACGTCGGGCAGACCCACGTGACCGCACCCGAGCGGGCAGCGCTGGCGGAGCTGCAGTACCTGGGCCTACGGGACGTCATGCGCGAGCGCTGGCCCAACGAGCGAGTGTTCACCTACTGGGACTACCGGGCGGGGATGTTCCACCAGGATCTCGGGATGCGGATCGACCTGATCCTCGCCAGTGCGCCAGTGGCCGAGCGTGTCCAGGCGAGCTGGGTCGACCGCCACGCCCGCAAGGGCAAGGGGCCGAGCGATCACGCCCCGGTGATCGTCGACCTGGACGAGGCGCCCGACGGGGACATCGGGCCGGTCGTGCCGCCGCCATCCCGCCCGGTCGTCGGGCGGGGCGCGAAGAAGCTGCCGCAGTCGTAGGGCCTAGGGCTCCTTGCGGTCGCGGTCGCGCGAGGGCTGCACGCGCTTCGGCTCTCCCGGCATCTTCGGGTAGTCGGGCGGGTAGGGCATGTCGCCGACTCCCTCGGCTTCGTCGCGCTCGTACATGTCCAGCAACGGCTGCAGTGAATGCGCGATGTCGTCGATGGCGGCGTGGCGGTCACCGGTCTCGGCGAAGCGGGCGGGCATCGTGGCGACGGTGAAGTCCTCGGGCGCGATCTCGGCGAGCTCGTCCCAGGTGACCGGCGCCGAGACCGGTGCCCCCGGCTTGGGCCGGACGCTGTAGGCCGAGGCGATGGTGCGATCGCGCGCGTTCTGGTTGTAATCGACGAAGATGCGCTCGCCGCGCTCCTCCTTCCACCAGTTGGTCGTCACCTGGCCCGGCAGTCGCCGCTCGAGATCGCGCCCGAAGGCGATAGCGGCGTGACGGACGTCCGTGAACGTCCAGCGCGGCTCGATCCGTACGTAGATGTGCACGCCTCGCCCTCCCGAGGTCTTCGGGAAGCCGGCATAGCCGAGGTCGTCGAGGAGCACGCGCGCCTCCGCGGCGACTCGCACGGCGTCGGCGAAGTCCGTGCCGGGCTGCGGGTCGAGGTCGAGGCGCAGCTCGTCGGGGTGATCGACGTCCTCGCGACGCACCGGCCAGGGGTGAAACGTGATCGTGCCCATCTGGGCCGCCCAGCCGACGACGGCCACCTCCGTGGGGCAGATCTCGTCCGCATGCCGGCCCGACGGGAACTCGATGCGCGCAGTCTCCAGGTAGTCCGGAGCCCCACGTGGGACGCGTTTTTGGAAGAAGGCGTCGCCGCCGCCCTTCTCGCGCGTCGAGAGCACGATGCCCGGGTGCACGCCCTTGGGCCAGCGCTCGAGCGTCGTCGGCCGCCGGCGAAGCGCCCGCATGATCCCGTCCTCGACGGCGAGGTAGTACCTGACGACGTCGAGCTTGGTGACCTCCTCCGAGCGCTCGGTGCTCGGGAAGATCACGCGATCGGGGCTGGAGACCCGCAGCTCCCGCCCGCCGGCGTCGATGGTCACGGCCTCGGATGTCGCCATGTCCCAAGGAGTTCTACGGCAAGGGAACGTGCCCTACGTCCCCCTCGCGATTCGATCACCCCAGCGTCTCCCTAGCGCGGTCGAGCTCGTCCCGCGCCCGGCGGTGCTCGCCGGCGGCGTCGTCAGCCTCCTTGCGCGCGACGTCGAGCTGGGCGTCGGCGTCGCGCAGTGCCTGCTCGGCCTTGTCGCGGCGCTCCTCAGCGGCGCGCAGGGCGCGGGCGGCACGCTCGTCGCGGCGCCGCGCGGTGGCCCCGGCGG
>JACCUE010000125.1 GCA_013812005.1 Thermoleophilaceae bacterium | reverse complement strand
CAGCATCTCCTGGGCGCTGGTGCGCGTGAGCATGTTCAGCGCAGCCTTCGCCATGTTCGTGTGCGGATGGCCGGGCCCCTTGTAGCCGCGGCTGAACTGCCCCTCCATGGCCGAGACGTTGACCACGTACTTGCGCCGCGCCGGCGCCGCCGCCATGGCGGGCCGCAGACGGGCGACCAGGATGAAGGGCGCGGTCGTGTTGCAAAGCTGCACCTCGAGCAGCTCGATCGGATCAACCTCGTCCACCAGCCGGCTCCAGCTGTTGGCGGGATGGCGGTCGGGTACGAGTCCGCCCGCGTCGATGGCGGTCTCGGCGGCGATCCGCTCCGGAGAGGCGGACCCGGCGGTGAGGGCGAGCGCGGTGAGCGCGTGCGGCGTGGGGGCCCAGTGCCCCTCCTCCGTCGAGCCGGTGAGCAGCGCCGGGTGGGCATCGGACGTGCGCCCGAAGACGGCCACGTCGGGTTTTGACCCTGGGGGAAGGGGAGCGGCCTCGGCCTCGGCCAGGAGCGCGTAGGAGCCGGCCGATCGACGCACCGTCTGGGCGGCGTTGTTGATCAGGATGTCGAGTGGCCCGCGCTCGGCCACGGAGTCGCAGAGCGCCAAGACCTGAGCCGGGTCGCGCAGGTCGATGCCCACGATGTGCAGCCGATTCAGCCAGTCGGCGCTGTCGGACATCGCGGTGAAGCGGCGGATCGCGTCGCGCGGGAAGCGGGTTGTGATCGTGGTGTCGGCGCCGTCGCGCAATAGGCGCAACGCGATGTGCATCCCGATCTTGGCCCGGCCGCCGGTGAGCAGCGCCCGCCTCCCGGCGAGGTCCGTGCGGGCCTCGCGGCGCGACCGGTTGTGCTCCGCGCAGTCCGGGCAGAGCTGGTGGTAGAAGGCGTCGACCTGCTGATAGCGCGTCTTGCACACGTAGCAGGCACGGGCCTGAATCAGCGTGCTTGCGCTGCCCCCGTTCGACCCATTCGCGGGCCGCGGCGGCAGGCCCCGCGTCTCGTCGTCGATGCGGTCGGGCGCGCCGGTGGCCGTGGCCGCCGTCACCGCCCCGTCTGCGGCGAGAACGGCGGCGCGGCGCTGGGCGCGGCGGCGCAGCTTCACGGTCTTGTAGAGCCCGGCGGTCGCACGCTGCACCGCCAGGGCATCCGGATGATCGGGCGGCAGCTCCTCCACCTCGGCGAGCACGCGCAGGGCGGCTTCGAGGCGGGCCGGGCCTACGCCCGACGGCGACCGATCTCCGTGCGGGGAAGCCTCGGAGGACACTGCCCCAGTATCACCCAAGCGGTCACATCGGTCTGGCCTCCGGGTCCGTCCGAAGGCACAGCGCCTGCGGGACGCGACGTTGTCGCCGTCGGACGGCAAGCCGTTACGGGGCCCGTGAGCGGTTGCCTCGGGCTGAGCGCAGCGGTACTGTCCATCGGGCTTTGCACCCAAGGAAGGAGCTCGCATGGCCCGCGCCTCCACTCGAACCAACGGCGACACGCGAAAGGCCGTGAACCGACGAGCCGCCGCACAGCCGAACGAGGAGCGCCCTGACCGAGAGCGTCGCAAGGAGGCGCCCCCGGTCGATCCCCGCGCGCTCGAGGCGCTCGTCGAAGCCCTGGACGCCGCGCGACGCGGGGATTTCTCGGTGCGGCTCTCGAAGCGCCGGAAGGGCGTGCTCGGCGACGTCGCCGCTTCCTACAACGAGCTGGTGGAGACCAACGAGCGCATGACGAAGGAGCTCGTGCGGATCGCCAGGGTCATCGGACGCGAGGGACGGATGACCGAGCGTGCCTCGCTGCCCGGAGCGGAAGGTGGCTGGGAGACGAGTGTGGGGTCGATCAACTCGCTGATCGGCGACCTGGTGCGCCCGACGACCGAGGTCGGTCGAGTGCTGAACGCCGTAGCGGAGGGGGACCTGTCCCAGAAGATGGCGCTCACGATCGAGGGCCAGCCCGTGAAGGGCGAGTTCCTGCGTATCGGCACGACCGTCAACACCATGGTCGAGCAGCTCTCCTCCTTTGCCGACGAGGTCACGCGTGTCGCGCGCGAGGTCGGCACCGAGGGCAAGCTCGGCGGCCAGGCCGAGGTCAAGGGCGTCTCGGGCACCTGGCGCGACCTCACCGAGAACGTCAACCTGATGGCGAGCAACCTGACCGACCAGGTGCG
>JACCUE010000105.1 GCA_013812005.1 Thermoleophilaceae bacterium | reverse complement strand
CGGTGCTGGCCGTCCTGCCGCTCGTCTTCCTCACCGAGCTGGGCTTCGTGATCGCCTTCGGCGTGCTGCTCGACACCTTCATCGTGCGCTCGCTGCTGGTGCCGGCGCTGGTGTTCGAGCTCGGGCCGCGGGTCTGGCTGCCCTCCACCCTGGCCGGTTCGATCGACCGGCTCGCCAGGCGCGAGCCGAGTCACGCCGGCGCCGGCACCCACGACAGCTGACCTTTTTGGGGCGCCTTTCGCCCTTCACAGGGGTGGAGCACGCACCGCACGCTGCCACTAGGCTGGCGACCTATGAGCAGCCTCTTCGCCACCCGCCGCTGCGCCGCCGTGGCACTTACGCTCTGCGCGCTCGGCCCCGCGTCGGTGGCCGTGGCCAAGAGGATCTCCGGCACGCCGGGTGCGGACCTCCTGGTGGGCACGGCAAAGGCCGACACCATCCGTGGCGGCAAGAGCGGGGACCTCATCTTCGGTCGCGGCGGCGGCGACCGCCTGCTCGGACAGGCCGGCCACGACATCCTGCGCGGCCAGGTCGGGCGCGACCGCCTGAGTGGTGGCCCGGGCTCCGATCGGATCAACGGCGGCCCGGGCGCCGACCGGGTGAGCGGCTCCGCCGGCAGCGACCGCCTGCGCGGCCAGGCCGCCAACGACGTCCTGAGCGGGGGCCACGGCAGCGACCGGCTCAACTCAGACACCGGCAACGACGTGCTGCGTGGCGGCGCCGGGCCCGACAGCCTGGCCGCCGGACGCGGCGACGACCGCCTCTTCGGCGGCACGGGCAATGACCATCTCTTGGCCGGTCCCCCCGCCGGACCCGAAGGCGGCGACGACCTCTTCGGCGGCGCGGGCGACGACAAGCTCAGGGGCGACAAGGGCATCGACCGCGTGGACGGCGGCGCGGGCGACGACGACATCACGGGCGGCGACAACGAGGACGACCTGATCGGCGGTGCGGGCGACGACTTCATCGACGCCCGCGACGGTTTCGAGGACACGATCGACTGCGGGGAAGGTGAGGACACGGTGCTGGTCGACGAGCTCGAGGACGGCGTGATCAATTGCGAGAACGTCGGCCTTGCGCCCGCGTCCGGCCCCCCTCCCCCCGCGCCTGACTCCCCTCCCCCCGCGCCTGACCTCCTTCCCCTGCCCCCCTTCCCCCGCGCCTGACCCCCTGAGACGCGGGGCTCAGCTGCGCCGCTACCGCGCCGTGCGCGCTCCCAGCAGGGCCGCCTCACGCGCCTCCTTGGCGCGCTGGCGGCGCACCGCGCGCACGACCGTGTCGGGCTGCGTGAAGATGTTGAACGCCTTGCCCTCGTAGACGGGCACGCCGAAGCGCTCCGCTGCCTCCTCCAGCTCGGCCAGGTCATTGGCGTGAGACTGCTGGGAGTCCAGCACGTCACGCCCGCCCAGGGGGCAGGGGGTCGTCACAATCTGGGGCGGGTCGGGCAGGCCGACCGGCGTGAAGTCCGGGTTGGCCCAGTCGAAGCTGCGGCCGATGTTGCGCGCGTAGCGGTGGCGCCTGGTGAGAAAGCCCAGGCCGAAGCGGTGGCTGATCAGCTTGAGGATCGACTCGTGCCCGTACACGCCGTGGTCCACCCGGAAGCCCCCGCTGTTCTTCTTCGGGCGGGTGTAGGGCGACACCGTGACCGCGGGTACGCGGAAGCCCATCTGGCCGAAGTCGTTGAAGAGGTCACGGGCGTTGGCACGATCGTCGATCGTCCGCGGCGGGCGCACGTGGTCGAAGAACCCTCCCCACTCGTCGTAGATGATGAAGAGGGCGCCGCGGCGGTAGTTGGGGGAGCGCACGAAGGCGTTGACCACGTCGGCCATGAAGGCCTGGCCCAGGCGCACGTCGCCGAGCGGGTGCTCGTCGGCCGAGAGGCCGTCGCCGCCGCCGCCGTTCGCGAAGGGCGGGTCGACGAAGGAGATGCTGGGCAGCGTGCCGGCGGCGCAGTCGGTGTAGAAGCGGCTGACCGGGTTCGTCCAGGGCACGGCCCGCGGCCCGTAGAGCGCGGAGAACGGCAGGTCCGAGTTGTAGTAGCGCGCGCTCACGCCACGCTTGATCGCGCGGTCGAAGATCGTCTCCCACTGCTCACCCGCCGAGTCGATCGGGATGCGGTTGCTCTTGTTGCCCCCGCACTGGGCGCCCCACTTGTAGTGGCGGTTGGGGTACGTCGACGCGAGGATGGAGCAGAACCAGCGGTCATACGCCGTGTAGCTCTCCGCCGCCTTGTGGATGAAGCCGAGCTCGCCGCGGTTGAAATAGGTGAGCGCGAACTCGTCGGTCTCGGCGCCCTCCGCGATGAAGCCCTTCTGCAGCTGTGCCCGGCCCGAGTCCCATCCGTGACCGGGGTCGGGATGCCCACAGCCCTTGTACTCCTCTCCGCCGCTGCCGAGCGTCGAGAAGTGGCGCGTCGGCACCTGCCGGCCCTGCGCGTCGGGATAGCTGATCTTCTGGACGGCGTCGGCATCGGCGGTATCGCCGAGCCAGCCGAAGTAGTGGTCGAAGGACCTGTTCTCCATCATGAGGACCACGAAGTGGTCGATCTCCAGGTTGCGCGGCGAGGGGATCCGGTTGCGCCGGGCCTGCGCCTGCGCCGCCTCGGCGATCAGGGTGCCGGCGGGGAGCGCCCCGGCCATGCCGGCGAGCCCGGCCGTGTAGGCCGTCCGCTCGAGAAACTCCCGCCTGCTGAGGTCAGCGTCCGACATGGCGTCGCGAGCGTAGCGCCCGTACTGCGCCTCACGCGAAGGTTCTGTGAAGGAGGGGTGCGGTGCTCGCCGGAGAGCCATCCGTGCGGTGCTCGGCCGATCGACGATCGGCCTGCGCTCCTCCGGGACGTTCCGGCTGCGCTCCTCCCGATCGCGCCGCTAGAGAATGGCCATGTAGCGGTCGAGCTCCCACTGCGTGACCTGCACGCGGTAGTCCTCCCACTCCTGGCGCTTGATCTCCACGTAGCGGTTGAAGATGTGCTCGCCGAAGGTGCGCAGCACCAGCTCGGACTCCGAGGTCAGGTCGATCGCCTCCCCCAGCGTCTCGGGCAACTGCTCGATGCCAAGTCGCTTGCGCTCGTCCGGCGAGAGGTGGTAGAGGTTCTTCTCCATCGGCTCGGGCAGCTCGTAGCCCTTCTCTATGCCCTCCAGGCCCGCCGCCAGCAGGATGGCGAAGGTGAGGTACGGGTTGCAGGAGGGGTCGGGGCAGCGCAGCTCCATCCGCGTGGCCTGCTCCTTGCCGGGGTGATAGAGCGGCACACGCACCAGCGCCGAGCGGTTGCGCCGCGACCACGCGCAGTAGACCGGCGCCTCGTAGCCTGGCACCAGCCGCTTGTAGGAGTTGACCCACTGGGCGAACACCGACGACATCTCCCGTGCGTGCTTGAGCTGGCCCGCGATGAACGCCTTGCCCACGTCGGAGAGGTAGTACTGGTCGTCGGCGTCATAGAAGGAGTTCCTGCCGTCGTTGAACAGCGACTGGTGGGTGTGCATCCCGGAGCCGTTCTCACCGAACAGCGGCTTGGGCATGAAGGTGGCGTGCCAGCCGTACTTCATCGCGTACTCCTTCACGGTGATCCGGTAGGTCATGCAGTCGTCGGCCATCTTCAGCGCCGGGGCGTAGCGCATGTCGATCTCGTGCTGTGACGGTCCCACCTCGTGGTGGGTGTACTCCACGTGGATCCCCAGCTCCTCGAGGGCGAGCACGGTGTCGCGACGCACGTCCGAGCCGGCGTCGAGCGTCGTCAGGTCGAAGTAGCCGCCCTCGTCGAGGATCTCCGGCAGCCCCGACTCCGGCCGCGCGTTGCGGAAGTAGAAGAACTCGAGCTCGGGACCGACGTTGAAGGTGTCAAAGCCCATCCCCTCGGCGCGCTCGAGCACGCGCCTGAGCACCTGACGTGGATCGCCCTCGTAGGGCTCGCGCGCGGGGGTCTGCACGTCGCAGAAGATGCGCCCCACTCCCTTGTCCTCCGGGCGCCATGGAAGGATCGCGAAGGTGGCGGGATCGGGCATGGCGATCATGTCCGACTCCTCGATGGCGTTGAAGCCGGTGATCGACGAGCCGTCGAAGCCCATCCCGCCCTCGAAGGCGTCGTCCAGCTCGGCGGCGTTGATCGAGAAGCTCTTGAGCTGGCCCAGGATGTCGGTGAACCAGAGCCGGACGAAGCGGATGTCGCGCTCGTCGACGATCGTGCGTACATCGTCAGCGGTCTGCGGCTGATCGGCCATGGGGTCCTCCGAGAGGTGGGTGGGCTGCCGGGAGGCCGCTTAGGCTACCGAGGAGGGCGAGGTGCGGTGCTCGCCGGAGAGCCATCCGTCCGGTGCTCGGCCGATCGACGATCGGCCTGCGCTCCTCCGGGACGTTCCGGCTGCGCTCCTCCCTGCGCAGGGATCAGAGGTGGGTGTTGGCCCAGGTCTTCAGCGCCCGCACGGCCGGCTCGAGCGCGCGGCCCTTTGTGGTGAGCCCGTACTGGGCCCTGTTGCAAGCGGCACCCTCCTCATAGCGCGCCACGATCCCCTCGCCCTCCAGCTCCTTGAGCCGCTCGGACAGGAGCCGATCAGAGAGATCAGGCACCAGATGCTTGATCTGCGAGAAGCGCAGCGGACCGTCCATGAGCACCATCAGGATGGCGCCGGTCCACCGCTTGCCGATCAACTCGACGGCCCGGTGGTACAGGGAGCAGCAGGCCGGCCGGCCGACTGGATCCTCCCGATCTGCCTCGATCGCCCGGCTGACTGCCGTTCGCGTCCCGACGACCATGAGCACAACCATAGGGAACAGGGCGGTGGGACCCACCCCGCCGGACGGTCGGCGGACTACCCGTCCGGGGGGTGGCCAGGAGGCCAAGGCGCTACGCCGCCTGAAGCAGGCGGGCTTCCTCGGCGGACCCGTCCTTGGGGACGTCGCCCGCTCGGGTGACGAGGTTGGCGAAGGAGTTCAGCGCCACATGTGCGACCGCCTCGAGGACCTGCTCGTCATCCCAGCCCGCCTCGCGGGCCTCCTCGTGGAGATGCAGCGGCGGCGGCCCGTCGGACTCGAGCAGGGCACGCACGTAGCGCAGCAGCGCGGCCTCGCACTCGTCGCGGGAGTCGAACTCACGGGCGAGGGCGACCTCGTCGATGCCGAGGCCGGCGTCGCGCGCTGTGCGCTGCAGGGTGGCGAGCGCGTACTCGCTGCCCTGGTGCTCGGCGACCGCAAGCCCGATCCGCTGCTGGGTGCGAACGGAGAGGGTGCCATGGCGCAGCTCGGAGCGAAAGCGGGCGTAGGCGCGGAGGGTGGCCGGGGCGCCGGCGAGCACGCCGACGATGTTCGAGAGCTGCCCTCCGCCGGCGAGCGCACCCTTGAGAACGGGAAGGCTGCGCTCCGGCGCGGTCAGCTCATCGTGTATCTGGAACCTGCTCTCCTTGGTCTTCATGGGCCGCTCTTTTCGTCTTAGGACTTACAGAGTGTAAGTATAAACGCTGGACATCCGGTATCGGATCACCAGGAATACGTACAGGCGATCCTCCCGGATCTATCCGGAGCTGCGCCACTAAAGCCTGTAGGGCGGCGCTACAGAGTTGCGGCGTTCGCGGTGGCGACCGCCATGAAGACGAGGAACAGCCCCAGCAGCACCGCCCAGAGCGCGATTCGGTCGGGACGGGCCTCGATCCGCGTTGCGGTGGGCGAGGACCGGCGCCTTGCAGGCACCGGCTGGCCGGTGATCTTCACCGTGCGGCGGCCGTTGGCCGCGTAGGTGGGCGCATACTCATCCTCGCGAGCCTCCTCCACGACGTGCAGACGGCGCGGAGCGGGCACTCGGTCGTCTTCGTCGCGCAACGAACGGGCATTCGCGTTCTGCATGGGCTCTCTTTCTATGCCTGCGGAGTTAGCTGACGGGCTCGCGCTGAAAGAGCTGCGCTACATCGCGGTGCTGCGATGATTCGCCCCCGGCCGGACGGCCTTTGGTTCCCCCACGCCCTGTCTGGGCTTTGGCTGGATGCGGGCGCATCGTAACAGCGCCCACGGCGGGTGTTACGAGAAGGTCTAGCGGGCGGCGACCTTTGAGACGTACTCGGCCACAGCCGAGGCGTCCTCGCTCGGCAGGAGGTTGGCGGGCATCCTGCCCTGGCCCGTCCCCCCCTTCTCGATCGCACCGATCACGCGCTCAGGCGTCATCTGGCCGATCGCATCGAGGTCGGGCCCGGTCACCCCGCGTGCGTTCACGGCGTCGAGGCTGTGGCAGCTCGAGCAGGCCTGGCGAAACAGATCCTTTCCGCGCTGTTCCTCCTCGCTGAGGTCGGCGCTCTTGAGCGAGCCGTTGCCGCCGGCGGCCTGGCCGCGGCCGGCCAGGATCAGAGCCGGTATCACCGCTCCGAGCACGAGGTAGAGCAGTGGAATCGCGAGCTTGAACCCGCGCCCGCCGCGTGTGAGATAGGCCTCTCGCGCCTTTCCGGGACCGCCGGAGAACGCGATGAAGACGACCGCCCCACCCAGCAGCAGGAAAGGGATCAGGAAGGCGAGGAGCTCCATGGGCGGCATGCTAATCGACGCGCGCGGACACCATCGACGGGATGGAAATGGGAAGGGCCCCACCCTGAGGCGGGGCCCTTCCGGTAGCCGGCCGGTAAGCCGGATCCTGTCGAGGACAGTCATCCATCTCCCCCGTGGCGAGACGGGGCGGGCATCACAGCCCTGCGGCCTACCTGGGACTCGGCGGGCAGCGTCATCGTCCCTGCTTGGCCTTGCACCGGGTGGGGTTTGCCTGGCCGGCGTGTCGCCACGCCGCCGGTGCGCTCTTACCGCACCATTTC
>JACCUE010000097.1 GCA_013812005.1 Thermoleophilaceae bacterium | reverse complement strand
TCGCGCTCGGGACCGAAGATCGCCCGCGCGAACTCCAGCAGCACGCCCTGGAGGTCGCCGAGCGTGATGTCCTCGTCGATCGCGAGGCCTTCCACCTGGTGGAACATCGGCGTGTGGGTGGCGTCGGAGTCGCGCCGGTAGACCTTGCCCGGCACGATGATGTAGATCGGCGGCTTCTGCTCCTCCATCGCCCGCACCTGCATCGGCGAGGTGTGGGTGCGCAGCAGCACCTCTTCGGTGAAGTAGAACGTGTCGGCCAGCATCCGGGCGGGGTGGTCCGGCAGGTAATTGAGCGCTGTGAAGTTGTAGTAGTCGAACTCGACCTCGGGCCCCTCGGCCACCGAGAACCCCAGCCCCAGGAACACGTCCTCGATCTCGCGCCGGGTCTCGGTGATCAGGTGCAGGTGCCCGGGCGCGGCGGGCGGATCGCCGGGCAGGGTCACGTCGATGGCGTCGGTGCGTAGGCGCTCGTCGAGCTCGGAGGCCTCGAGCGCCGCCGTGCGTCGCTCGAGCAGTCCCTCGAGGGCGCGCTTGACCTCGTTGGCGCCCTTGCCCACCAGGCCGCGCTGCTCCGGTGGCAGCTCGCCGATCGATCGCAGCATCTGCGTCAACTCGGCCTTACGGCCCAGGTAGCGCACGCGCAGCTCCTCCAGCTCGGCGGCGGACCCGGCGGCCTCGATCGCGGCCTCCCCCTCGCCGCGGATCTCGGTCAGGCGAGCGGGGGCGTCAGGCATCGGTGGCCATCCTATTGGCGAGCTCGTAGAGGCCCACGGTGGCCGCCATGGCGGCGTTCAGCGACTCCGGGCCGCCGTCGCGCAGCGGGATGGCCAGCGCAAGATCGGCCTTCGATGCCAGCTCGGGTCCCAGGCCCTCACGCTCGGCGCCCACGCACAGCACCAGCGGCGCCTCGGCGGCAAGCGGGCCCCCGCCCAGCTTGGTCTCGGCGCGGGCGTCGAGTGCGATCTTCGTGCCGAGCAGCTCGTCGAAGCCCGCGCGGGCCGGCGGGCGGGCGAAGATCGACCCCATGCCGGCGCGCACCGCCTTCGGTGAGAACGGGTCGGCGCAGCCAGGGCCGAGAATCACCGGCCCGTCGCACAGCGCATGTGCCGACCGGATGACGGCGCCCACGTTGCCCGGGTCTCCCACGCCGTGCAGATAGACCGACAACTCGCCGCGCGCTTCCGCCCAGCGCTGGCGGTAGATGCCCACCACCCGGCTGCCCGATCCCAGGGCGCTCACCCGGTCGAGCAGCTCCGGTTCGACGTCCTCGCCTGCGCGAAGCAGCACCTCGGCCTCCCAGCCCGCCGCCGCGGCCGCCTCCACCAGATCCTCGCCCTCGGCCGCGAACAGCCCGGTCTCCTCGCGCGCCTTCTTGCGCTGGAGCTTGCGGATCAGCTTGAGCTGGGCGTTGTCGGGTGAAGTGATCACGGGTGGAATCCGGCTCCAGAACGAAAAAGGGCGCCTCGATGGGCGCCCCGGGAGTTCGTGGTGGCCGAGCCTTTCGATCAGGCAGCGGCCGCCTCCCGGGCGGTGTCGGCGAAACGTCGGAACGTCTCGGGGTCACGCACGGCGATGTCGGCCAGCACCTTGCGGTCCAGCTCGACGCCGGCCAGCGTCAGGCCGTGCATGAACGTGCTGTAGGTCATGCCCTCCTGGCGTGCGGCGGCGTTGATGCGCTGGATCCAGAGACGGCGGAAGTCGCGCTTCTTGTTGCGCCGGTCGCGGTAGGCGTAGGTGTCGGACTTGAGCAGCTGCTCTTTCGCCCGCTTGTAGCTGGAGTGCTTCTGACCGCGGTAGCCCTTGGCCCGCTCGAGCGTCGAGCGACGTTTCTTGCGCGCGTGTACGGATCGCTTGACACGACTCACTTGCCGAGCATCTCCCTGACACGCTTCTGATCGGACTTGGCCACCGCGACGGGCCGGCCGAGCTTGCGCTTGCGCCTTGCGCTCTTCTTCTCGAGGATGTGACTGGTCATGCCGTGACGGCCCCGGAGCTTGCCGGTGGCCGTCTTCTTGAAGCGCTTCTTGGCGCCGGAATGGGTCTTCATCTTGGGCATGGCGAACGAAGTATTGAAGCAGACGGCTGCGGATCGCTACTGAGCGTCATGGACATAG
>JACCUE010000078.1 GCA_013812005.1 Thermoleophilaceae bacterium | reverse complement strand
CGGCCGCGGAGCTGGTTGTCGATGCGCCGGGACTCGTGGCGCTCGGTGCCGAGGATGTAGAGGCCGCCGGCCTCCATGACCTTTTTACGGTCGCGCTCGACCTGCGCCTCGATCGAGGGAAAGAGCTCGTCCCAGGCCTTGTCGTACTCGGGGGTGTCCGGCTCGTGCTTGGACCCGCGCAGCGCGACCTCGGTGAGGTGCTCGGCGTTGCCCCCCAGCTTGATGTCCACGCCGCGGCCGGCCATGTTGGTGGCGATGGTGACCACGCCCGGGCGCCCTGCCTCGGCGATCGTCTCGCCCTCGACCTCCGCGTACTCGGGCTTTGCGTTGAGGACGGCGTGCCGGATGCCCTTCTCCCTGAGCTGCTCGGAGAGCACCTCTGAGACCTCGACCGAGATCGTGCCCACGAGCACCGGCTGGCCCTGCTCGTGGCGCTCGGAGATTTCACGCGCGACGGCTGCCCACTTGCCGTCCTTGGTCTTGTAGATCTGGTCGTTGTTGTCCTCGCGGACCATCGGCTGGTTCGTGGGGACCTCGACCACCTGCAGCTTGTAGATCTTCATGAACTCGGTGGCCTCGGTGAGCGCCGTGCCGGTCATGCCGCCGAGCTTGTCGTAGCGGCGGAAGTAGTTCTGGTAGGTGATCGTCGCGACCGTCTGGTTCTCCTCCTGGATCGCCACCCCCTCCTTGGCCTCGATGGCCTGGTGCAGGCCCTCCGACCAGCGCCTGCCCTCCAGGATGCGGCCGGTGAACTCGTCGATGATCTTCACCTCGCCGTCGATCACCGCGTAGTCCTTGTCGCGGCGGTACAGCGACTCGCCCTTGAGCGCCTGCTGGAGGTGGTTGACGAGGTTGCCGTGCTCGGCCTTGTACATGTTGTCGATGCGGAGGAACTTCTCCGCCTTGGCCACGCCGCGCTCGGTGACCGCCACCGTCTTGTGCTTCTCGTCGGGCTCGAAGTCGAAGTCGGCCTCGAAGTCCTTCGACTTCGCCTCGACGCCCTCGGGCTTCTTGCCGGGCTCCATCATCGGCGCGAGCTTGGCGAACTTGTAGTAGAGGTCGGCGGCCTGCTCGGGCGAGCCCGAGATGATCAGCGGCGTGCGCGCCTCGTCGATGAGGATGTTGTCGACCTCGTCGACGATCGCCAGGCTATGCCCGCGCTGTGACTTCTCGGCCATGTCGGTGGCGAGGTTGTCGCGCAGGTAGTCGAAGCCGAACTCGGAGTTGGTGCCGTAGGTCACGTCGGCCTGGTAGGCCGCGCGCTTCTCGTCCCAGTCGCGGTCGTCGGACTGAAGGATCCCGATCGTGACGCCGAGCAGGTCATAGACAGGCTGCATCCACAGGGCGTCGCGGCGGGCCAGGTAGTCGTTGACCGTGACCAGGTGCACGCCCTTGCCGCGGGCGGGCTCGCCCTCCTCGTCGCGCGAGAGCAGCGCGTTGAGGACGATCGGGAGCGTCGAGGTGAGGGTCTTGCCCTCGCCCGTGCGCATCTCGGCGATCGAGCCGTCGTGCAGCACCATGCCGCCGATCAGCTGGACGTCGAAGTGGCGCTGGCCGAGTGTGCGCTTGGCTGCCTCGCGGGTGACCGCAAACGACTCGTAGAGCAGGTCGTCGAGGCTCTCGCCGGTGAGCGCGCGCGCCCGAAGGGCCTCGTATCGTTCCCTGAGCTCCTCGTCGGACTCGAGCTCTAGCTCGGGCTCGAAAGCGTTGATGCGCTCGACATTCTTCTCAAACGCCTTGAACTTCTTGCCCTCACCGACACGCAGGGCCTTCTCGAAGAGAGCCATCCCATCGAGACTAGCAACGGATGGGCCGAGCTACGCACAGCCCGCGCGTAGCACCCTGACGTGCGAAAAGCAAGCATGGCGGGGGAAGCAGGGAGCGTCGCGTGCTCTGCACGCGAGCGACCGATGACCCCGCCAGGCGCCGCTTTGCAGCCGTCAGGCGGTGCGGGGGGAGGCGTGGTGGGCTTCACGACGCTTGCGGCGCTTGTCGCGGTGGCGCTTGACCTGCCGGGCCACGTCCTCGGCGACCAGGTTGACCGAGTGGGCCATATCCTCGGACGCCTCCCGGGCTCGTAGCGTCACGCCCTTGAGGTGGAGGGTGACCTCGGCCACCTGGGACTTGCGTATCGAAGGGTTGCGCTCTTCGATCAGCTCGACCTCCATATCCGCGAGCGAGGACACCTGCCTGGCGATCTTGGCGAACTTCCTGTCCACCCTCTCCCTTAGCTCGTCGCTGACCGGAACGTTGCGGCCCTTCACGCTGATGCGCATGCGATCTCCTCGGGTGTCGCGATTTTCCTGCCTCGCCTCATGGTAGACCCACGAGCGGCGACTGCCAAGGCCGGAGCTCCCAGATCACCTTCCGAGGGTGCGCGCGAACGCGACGGCCACCAGGCGGCGGGTGCCCGCGCCGCCCAGGGCGGCCGCACAGGCGGCGAGGGTCGCACCCGTTGTGGCCACGTCGTCGACCAGCACGACGCGGCCCGGCACCGGGCGCCCGGCGCGCAACGACACGGCGCCGACGGGCCCCTCCAGGCGCTCGTCGCGGTCGCGCCCGACCTGGCGGGTTGCGGGGCCGCGGCGCTGAAGGCAATCGCACGTCGCGAGGCCGGTGCGGACGGCCAGCTCACTGGCCAGGCGCTCCGCCTGGTTGAAGCCGCGGTGGCGCATCCGAGCCGGGTGCAGCGGCACCGGCACGAGGGTGTCAGCGGCGCGGAAGAGCCCGGGTGGCGCGTTGGCGGCCATCTGCGCGGCCATCGGGCCCGCCAGCGCGACGGCGTTGCGGTACTTGAGGCCACGCACCAGCGCTCGCGCGCCGCCCTCGTATGCCAGCGGCGCCCAAGCCTCGACGCCGGCAAGCACCATCGGCTCCGGCCCGAGCCGGCGCAGACCTGCTCGGCAACCTCTGCACAGCGGGTCGCGGGGGCGGGCCGGCGCCCCGCACGACCAGCACAACGGCGGAGCGAGAAGGGAGAGCAGATGCCCGAGGGTGGCGGCCACGGGCCGAGGTTCGCGGGCCACCTGTGACCGGAGGGCATCCGCTGCGACAATCGAGACCGTGTTCGGTGACGATCCGGTGACGGTGCTGCTCGCGGCCGATCCCCAGATCCACTGGGACCTTCTCCCGCTCGCTCCGATCTCGGTGCTCGTGGCGATCTACGTGCGCCGCTTCCGCCGCGCACGTAGCGAGGGACGCGGGCGCGACGGCCGGGTGCGCGGGGCGGGTGCAGCCCAGGCCGCGGCCTTCGCCGCCGGCGTGGCCGCGCTGGTGGGAGCCCTGGTCACGCCGCTCGACGGCCTCGGCGAGGACTACCTCTTCTCCGCCCACATGCTTCAGCACGTCTTGCTCGGCGACATCGCGCCGGCACTGCTGCTGCTGTCGCTCTCGCGGCTGATCATGCGCCCGGTCACGCGGAGGCTGATGGGCGTCGAGCGCGCGCTCGGTCGGCTGGCCAGCCCGTGGACGGGAATCGCGTTGTGGATCGGGCTGATGTACCTGTGGCACGTGCCCGCCATGTACGACGCCGCCCTGCGCAACCCCGTGATCCACCTGGTCGAGCACGCATCCTTCTTCACCGCCGGCCTGGCCGTCTGGTGGCCGCTGATCTCGCCGGTGCCGATGCGCCGGAGGCTCTCCGGGCTCGCGACCGTGGCCTACATCGGGGCGGCCAAGTTCGGCCTGGCGGCACTCGGCCTGTACCTCACCTGGTCGAACGATCTGCTCTACGAGCACTACGCCGAGGTGCCACGGATCTGGGGCCTCAGCCCCGTGAGCGACCAGAACGCGGGGGGCGCGATCATGATGGTCGAGCAGTCGTTCACCTTCGTGATCGCCCTCGTGGTCCTCTTCGCGGCGATGCTCACGCAGTCGGAGGCCGACGAGTCGCGCAGGGAGCGCCTCGAGGATGCTCCCCCGCCGCCACGACCGACCTCCGCGTGAGCCTCAAGCGTTCTGATCGCGCGCCGATACCACCCGGACAGCCCCTTTCGAGGAACCCAAGCCCAGAGGGGGGCGCCGCCCTCCCTTTCAACCCCCCCGGCCTCCCATTCAAACGCAATCCAAAACGGTCTCCACCGTCGAAGCGCTGGCCGCAGTCCGGCGGCTGTCGTTCGCCGTGCTCGAAGCGGCGGAGTCCCCCGTCATCTACTGCGCCCTGGCCACGGAGCTGTTCACGGTCTTCGGGGTGGACCAGGTTCACGTGACCCGTGTGTCCCAGGACCACAGTGTGGGCCGGGGCAACGGCTACCGGATGGGTGAGGGCGGAGTGCCTGAGCCGGGACCGGAGTACATGCACCACTTCGAGGAGATGTCCGCCGTCAGGCTCGTGATGGACACGGGCGAGCCCTTCAACGAGCCGGACGCCAGGCACTCCTCGGCGATGGATCGGCGCCTCACCGAGCGCTTCGACGTCAGCAGCGCCCTGTTCGTGCCGGTGGGCTGCGGTGGCGACGTGCGTGCCGTGGTTGGCCTCATCTCCGAGACTCCGCGCACGTTCGACGACGAGGAGGTCCAGCTCGTCTACACCCTGGCCAATCAGGCGTCCGCCGCCCTCGCCGTGCTCGAGATGAGCACCCGTCTCAGCGCCCGCGCCGAGCAGCAGACGGCGCTGGCCCGGGCGGCCCGCACGCTCAACGCCCGTCTCGATCTCACCTCGGTGCTCGACACCCTCTGCCGGGAGGCCAACCTTTCCCTCGCCGGAGACGTAGCCGGCGTGTACCTCGGGGACGCCGAGTCCGGAGGAGTGGCCGTGGCCGCCGATGGAATCGAAGGCAGCTGGCACGGAACGGTGATGCGGGCGGGAGAGGGCGTGGCCGGGCAGGTGCTGGTATCCGGCCGGCCGGTGATCACCAACGCCTACAAGGAGGAGGTGCGGATTCCGTCCAGCGCCGCACTGAGCGCTGTCGAGACGGCGGTAGCCGTGCCGGTGCGCTGGAGCGGAGAGCTCAAGGGCGCGCTGTCGGTGGGCTTTCATTCGATGCGCGCGATCTCAGACGAGGACATGGGCACCCTCGAGGCGATGGCCGATCTCGCCGCGGTCGCCTGCAGCAACGCCGAGGCCTTCGACCATGTGCAGGTCCAGGCGAGGACCGACTCCCTTACGGGCCTGCTCAACCACGGCGCCTTGCAGGTGCGCCTGATCGAGGAGATAGCGCGTGTTCGCCGGACAGGGGGCGCGCTCTGCTGCCTGCTGCTCGATCTGGACGACTTCAAGCCGATCAACGATCAGCATGGCCACCTCGTGGGCGACCAGGTGCT
>JACCUE010000071.1 GCA_013812005.1 Thermoleophilaceae bacterium | reverse complement strand
GTGGTCGCGGTAGCCGCTGTCGGCGTCCAGGCGCTCCTGGCACTCCGACTGCGCGCCTTGGCAGGTCGAGCAGATGTTCATCATGCCCGCCGCGCCGTCCACTCCCTGGGCAAGGGCGAAGGTGCGCGCGTTGAGGGTGTCGGCCAGCTCCTGGTTGTGCTCGGCGATCACGCCGGCTCCGCAGCAGTTGGCGCGGTCGAGCTCCACCAACTCGAGCCCGAGCTTGGGGGCCACGAGGGCCATCGATCCGTGCAGCTCGGGTGTGAAGCCGCGCGAGACGCAGCCGGGCCAGTAGGCAAGCTTCATCTAAGCGAGTCCTTCCTCACTGCCTTCAGCCATGGCGCCCTCCTCGTCGGAGGCGTTGTCGCCCACTATGTACAGGTTGAGCTCGATCCGCTCGTCGCGTGACTCGATCTCCTTGTAGATCTTCTTGACGTTGCCCTGGTCGGGCAGCTTGGGATGGAAAAGCAGCTTCTTGGGCGCCACCTTGCCCGACTTCAGGCCGCGCATGGCGGTGGGCAGGGCCTCGACCAGCTGCTTGACCGCGCCGGGCTCGGTCTGGCCCCTGATCAACGAGCCGTCGCCGAAGGAGCGGGGGAGCATCTGCGCCTCGTGCAGGGTGCCCCAGGTCTCGATCATGTCCACGAAGGCCTTCTCGTGGCCGTAGCCGTTGTTCTTGTCCTTGATCTCGTGGTCTGAGGTCGCGCGACGGCGCAGGCGCATGATCTGGTCCATCGGCGCCACGTCCTTCGGGCACACCTCCACGCAGGCGAAGCAGTGGGTGCAGTCGTAGATGCCGTGTGGGTCCTCGGCCAGGTCGCGCAGGCGCTCCTCGGTCTGGCCGTCGCGGGGGTCGCCCACGAAGCGATAGGCCTTGGCGAGAGCCGCCGGCCCCACGAACTCGGGGTCGACTTCGAGGGAAAGGCACGCGCTCACGCACACGCCGCACTGGATGCACGCCATCGACTGCGTAACGTCGATCATCGACTCGGCGGGCACGATGTACTCCCGCTCGGGGGGCTCACCGTCGGGCAGCAGCCATGGCACCACGCGCTGGATCTTCTTCCAGTGGACGGCGTCCATGTCCACGATCAGATCCTTGAGCACGGGCATGTTGCCCATCGGCTCGACCACGATCGGCTTGCCGCGGCCCGCTTTCGCCTGGGCGTCGGAGATGCGGGTGTTGCAGGCCAGCGCCGACTTGCCGTTGATGCGTACGCCGCATGAGCCGCAGATGGCGGCGCGGCACGAGCAGCGGATGCCGATCGAGGCGTCCTCGTGGTCTCTCGCGTAGAGGATTCCGTCGAGCACCGACCGCTCGGGGGCGATGTCCACGCCGTACTCGTGCCAGAAGGCGGTCTCGCCGGACTCGGGGTCGTAGCGGCGGATCTTGAGGGTGTAGTTAGCGGTCTCGCTCATCTTCAGTATGTGCGTTCCTCGGGCTCCCACTGGGTCATGGTCACCTCGGAGTAGGACACCTCGGGCACGTCGCCGCCGTTCACGGTCAGGTTGATGTGCTTGAGCCACTCGTCGTCGTTGCGCGTCGGGAAGTCGGTGCGGAACTGTGCGCCGCGGCTCTCCTTGCGCTCGATCGCCCCCATCACGATGCATTCTGCGTTGTCGAGCATGAACTGCAGCTCCAGCGCCCCGAGCACGTCCTGGTTGAACACCGAGCCCTTGTCGTCGACGGCCACGGTCTTGGCCTCCTCCTGGAGGCGCTTGACCACCTCGAGCGCGTTGCGCAGACGCGTCTCGTCGCGGAACACGGAGACGTCGGCGTCCATGACCTTGCCCATCTCGGCCCTGATCTCCGAGATGCGCCGCCCGGAGCGATCGCGCGAGACGATGCCGGCGATCGTGTCCCGCTCGCGGGCCAGCTCCGAGCCCGCCGGCGTGGGCGGCGCCATGCCGCGCACCATCTGGGCGGCGTGGGCGCCGGAGCGGCGGCCGAAGATCAGCGTGTCGAGCAGCGAGTTCGCGCCAAGGCGGTTGCCCCCGTGCACCGAGACGCAGGCGCACTCGCCGGCGGCATAGAGGCCGGGGACGTCGGTCTGGCCATCGATGTCGGTCTTGATGCCCCCCATCACGTAGTGGTTGCCGGGCTTGATGTGGATCGGCTCGGAGGTGATGTCCACCCCTGCGAAGTCGCGGCCGACGTTGACGATCTCGCGCAACGACTGGAGGATCCGGTGGCGGGGAACCACGGTGATGTCAAGGGCGACCGTGCCGTCGGGGAACCCCCTGCCCTCCTCGATCTCGGTCTGCTCTGCGCGGGAGACCACGTCGCGCGAGGCCAGCTCCATCTTGTTCGGCGCGTAGTTCTCCATGAAGCGATCGCCCTCGGCGTTGAGGAGGTGCGCGCCCTCGCC
>JACCUE010000015.1 GCA_013812005.1 Thermoleophilaceae bacterium | reverse complement strand
CGCCACACCAGACGTTGTCGTGAATCGTTGTCGGACCCTTGGTGGTGAAGCCCTGCCAGGGGACCGGCTTGTCCGGATCGTCGAAGCGGTGCGACGCGTCGGTCACGAAGCACCCGTTGGCGAACATGCAGTGGTCGCCGATCTCAACCAGCTCGTGGGCGGCCACCATCACGCCGATGTTGAGAAAGCATCCTTGACCGATCCGGACGCGGGCGTCGCCGGGCGCGGTGATCCAGACATGCGGCTCGAACAGAGTGCCCTCCCCCACCTCGAGCCGCCCCTCGCGCAGCGCCTCGAGCACGTTTCCCTGGATCGGCCGGCGCGCGAAAGCGCCCCGGAGCGCCATCTCGCGGTGTATGGCGAGGCGATTCCAGGGCAGCGAGTTGC
The DNA here is from genome assembly GCA_013812005.1 of Thermoleophilaceae bacterium. GTDB lineage: Bacteria > Actinomycetota > Thermoleophilia > Solirubrobacterales > Thermoleophilaceae > JAAYBF01. The sequence continues at coordinate 1,627 of JACCUE010000015.1, read as the reverse complement.
GCTCATGCCAACGCCACTTCTGGAGGTAAAGCCGGACTTGAGCGAGGTCCATCGCCCCAGCTTGGCAGAAGGGCTGATCTGAAAAACCCCGCGCCTCCTGCGTGCGCGAGAACAGATCGCGGATCTGATCGAACGGTCCGATGTAGGTGGCCGGGCTCGACCGCGGCGTGCCTCGGTGACTTGACCCGCGCTGACTGACTGGGATAGGCCAACAGGAGGAGCGTCGGGCGCCCGGCGCAGCGCTCGCTCAGGCGGCGGCGGGCACCTTCGAGCGTGCCGCACGCCGCTTGGCGGGCGCCGTGGGCTTGACGATCTCGGCCAGGAACTGCCCGGTGTAGGAGCCGGCCTTGGCGGCCACCTGCTCGGGGGTGCCCTGGGCCACGATCAAGCCGCCCTCCTCCCCGCCCTCCGGGCCGAGGTCGATGATCCGGTCGGCGGTCTTGATCACGTCGAGGTTGTGCTCGATCACCACCACCGTGTTGCCCTGCTCCACCAGCCGGTCGAGCATCTCCAGCAGCCGCTGCACGTCGGCGAAATGCAGGCCGGTGGTGGGCTCGTCGAGGATGTACAGCGTGCGGCCCGTGGCGATCTTGCTCAGCTCGCTGGACAGCTTCACGCGCTGGGCCTCGCCGCCCGACAGCGTGGTGGCCGGCTGGCCCAGGCGGATGTAGTCCAGGCCCACTTCGTGCAGCGCCTGCAGCCGGCGCTTGATCTTGGGCACGTGCTGGAAGAAGCCGACCGCGTCCTCCACCGTCATGTCGAGCACGTCGGCCACCGTCTTCCCCTTGAACCGCACCTCCAGCGTCTCGCGGTTGTAGCGCTTGCCGTCACACTGCTCGCACGGCACGTACACGTCGGGCAGGAAGTGCATCTCGATCTTGATCTGGCCGTCACCGCGGCAGACCTCGCAGCGACCGCCCTTGACGTTGAACGAGAAACGGCCCGGCTTGTAGCCGCGCGCCCGGGACTCCTGGGTGCGCGAGAACAGCTCGCGAATCTGGTCGAACAGGCCGATGTAGGTGGCCGGGTTCGAGCGCGGCGTGCGCCCGATCGGCGACTGGTCGATGTTGATGATCTTGTCGATCTGCTCCAGGCCCGTGACCCGCCGGTGCGCCCCCGGGCGCTGCTTGGCCCTGTGCAGCTTGTTGGCGGCGGCCTTGTGGAGCACCTCGTTGACCAGCGTGGACTTGCCCGAGCCCGACACGCCGGTGACGCAGCAGAACGTGCCCAGCGGCACCTTCACGTCGACGTTGCGGAGGTTGTTCTGCGCGGCGCCCTCGATCTGCACGTAGCCCGACGGCCGGCGGCGGCGGCGCGGAATCGGGACCTCGCGCGCGCCGGAGAGGAACTGGCCGGTGGCCGATTCGGGCACCTGCATGATCTCCTCGACAGTGCCTTCCGCCACCAGATAGCCGCCATGCTCGCCTGCGCCGGGACCGAGGTCCACCACGTGATCGGCCGCGCGCATCGTGCCCTCGTCGTGCTCGACCACGATCACGGTGTTGCCCAGGTCACGCAGGCGCTCGAGGGTCGCGATCAGGCGCGCGTTGTCACGCTGGTGGAGCCCGATCGAGGGCTCGTCGAGGATGTAGAGCACGCCGACGAGCGAAGAGCCGATCTGGGTGGC